>JAIXOO010000401.1 GCA_027486765.1 Saprospiraceae bacterium | reverse complement strand
TTACCGTTGCAAAATCAGCCGCAAACCCACCGAGGATTGCCGATGTTTGAGCCGAATCACATACATTCCTGCAGGGTAATGCGCCAGGTCCAGGCTCCAATCCTGGAATACCTCCCCTGGTATGAACGTTTCCAACAACTGGCCACTCATATTGTACAGCTCCATGCTGGCGCCGTCGATGGGGGTAGAGAGGTGGAGGTTGACCTTACCTGTACTTGGTACGGGTTCCAGTCCAACATCCAGGTTGTTGATTTTTTGCAAATTGCTCTGAAAAACCGTGAAAGCCCGAATCGGCGATGCCACTGTAGCGCACAAATTGATGGCTTTCACCTGCCAAAAATAACGACCGGGTGCCAGATCATTGGCGCGTTGGTAATCCGTTGTTTCCAAATTGGCCACCCAAATCGGAAACTTAAAGAGGGAATCAGAAGCCACTTCCAATTCATAGCGCAAATTAGAACCCGTCGCGTTCCAGGACATGCGGGGGCGCTGATCCAAAGTGACCGCTGAAACAGCTGGTGTATTGAGTACCGGAACCGAGGGCGGTGCAGAGATTTCAAAACTGACCTTCACACTGTCCCTTAGGGTATTTTGACGGGTGTAAAAAGTGATTTCGTAGGTACCTGGTAAGAGTTGGCGCAAGTTTTTGGCTTTGGCCTGAAACAAGATACCTGCATTGATTTTAGCGGGGTCTTGACTAAAGGTCAATGACAAGGGCAAGCGAGGAGAAAGTCGATAACTCAGCACCGCTGAACCCTGGTAACCGTCCGCTGCTTTGAGCGAAAAAACCAGCGAGTCCGCCTGGCATCTGGTCTGAAAATCGGGCAAAACCGAAGCCTGAATGCTGGGGGCAATTGAAAACTCCTGATAGGTATTAGGGATTTGGCTGGTATCACAAAGATTGGTACCCCATACTTTCCAATAAAAAGTCCCTTTTAAGTCCAAACGTTCGATCTGATAGGTAGTATCAAAGGTGTTGTACCTCGCGACAATGTTTTTAAACCCTGGGTCAGTAGCCAATAACACTGAATAACGTTGGACAAAATTAGCCTTGTACCAACGCAATTGTACGGGTAAAGGCACCAGATTGTCACCATTTTGGGGTTCCAATGCTTGTACTGCCCCTGGAGTTTGAATGACTTCCAAGAGAATGAAACGAGACAAAGTATCTGTACCAATGATCGCCTGAACCTTGATGGTTTGAAAGCCCGTAAGAGTAACCGATTCATTGCTGATTTCCAGGGTAGTTCTGGTGCCAGTGGTCGGATTGCTGCCAAATCGGGCAGTAAGTCCTGTCGGCAAATCCAACACCCGGAAACGTACGGGCAAGGTGTTAGGGTTGTTCACCTGAAGATTCCAGGTCGCTTTTCCAATGCCACACACCCGGTAAATTTCCTGATCAATGTTGATGTTGTTGCCACATTGGTATTGCCAGCGGCCGGGCATTTCTTCAAGTGCACTACGATTGGGGTCGAGCCACTCTTTTAATCGGTTGGTTTGACTGGTGCCTGCATCCCAGGAAGCGTCGAAGCTGCCAAAAGAATCGTAACCGGTATTGCCACATAGGGCGGTTCCACCGTGAAGTTGACCCAACACCTGGCCTTTCAAGTTGAACAAAGGTGCACCCGAAGAACCGTCTTCGGTACTTCCGATGTCCCATCTCGGAACGATCAAATGGGAACCATTGGCTACCTGGGTAGAAGCCCCCCAGTTGCCGAGATAGGTACTACGTCTGGAATAACTGAAGCGTTTTTCCTCACTACCCGCCTGATGGATGGTGACTACACCATCGCTGGGGGTTTGCATAGTGGCGTTCCAGCCCGCGAAATAGGCATTGGCATCGGGTACGACCGGATCGTCGAGTTCCAACAGGGTGAAATCGGAGTTGGCGTTGGTTGCCCTTTGGACCATCCCTGTATTAAAAGTGGTAAATGCCCCATCTCCAGTTGAAGCGTTGGCGACACTGCCGGGTTGGCGGCAAAAGCTATTTTGAAAATTCCAGTACACTACCAAAGAGGGCGCGTCAGAGCTGCGACTTTGACAGTGACGTGCGGTAACAAAATAAGGTTTACAGTCTTCCTTACCGTTGTTGACCAAATAGCCTGTGCAGATTGAAGTACCTCTAATGCTCATCAAACCCACTGCTTGGGCCACATTGCGAAAGTTTTCGATTTGGGGGTACCCATTGTTTTGCCCACACAGAATATCGATGTGGCATTCAGAGGAGCGGAGGCCCCGCAGGTTCATAAAATCGTGGTTTACATAGCTCAATTGCAAATCCAAGTCTGATTTTTGGCGAGTAGGTAGGGTAACTTCAAGAATAATCTCCTCACTTTCGATGATGGGGCTCCAAAATTCGGCATGGTCTTCATTGTCTGCGCTGCGAAATGGCCCTGCTTTTTCTGCCGTTTTGCCATTGATCAAAAACAATTCCGCGCCAGTCGGGAGGTAAAAATTGGTAAAGCCCAAATTGAGCGAATGTGCCCCTGCGGAACGTACACTCAAGCGCCAGCGGCTGGTGCCCGGATTCGTTTCCGTCCAAACCCCACTATTTTCTGGGTTGTAATCTACCTCTATCGCTTTGGCGAACTGTGGCGCCCGCCCCATTTGCCGCAAATTGAGCTCTTCTGCTTGCAAGAGAGCATTGTTTTGTACGGGCATGTTCACCCTGGGAATCCGCCCAAACAAGGGATGCTCCCATTGGTCTTTAGTCGGGAATTGCTGCGCAATGAGCAAGGTGCCGGAACACAGTAAAAAAACAAGGAGTAAAGTATGCTTCATGATACTTGGATTAGTACTAGGGCTTCTAACTTAAAATTAATGCTTATTGCGTTCCAATGGTTGCCACATAAGCCCGAACTGTAGGTCGCCTGACAAAAGTAAGTCCTGATTCAACTTTTCCTGTATATTTAAGTTTATTCTGGAACTTGAATAAAAGTACAATCTTTTCTTCAAACCCTGGAACCCCGAACCTTGGAACCTGGAACTACGGAACCCTGGAACCTTAAATTCTGACCCATGATCGTCGAAGAGCACAACATCGTCACCCTTAGTTATGAATTGCGGGAAGGTGGCCCCGAAGGAGAAATCCTGGAGATAATGAATGTGCATTATCCCTTCAAGTTTTTTTGTGGCGGCGACCAATTGTTGCCCGCGTTTGAAGAACAGTTACGGGGCTTGAGCGAAGGGGATGCCTTTGAATTCACCCTTCCACCTAACCTCGCTTATGGAGACCTCGACCTCGATCAGGTCCTGGAAATTCCACGCGATGTTTTTGAGGAAGAAGACAAAGGTGGCCTGGAAAACCTCCTGATTGAGGGCAACTTCATCATGTTGACCGACGAAGAGGGTGAGCAGTTCAATGGCAAAATTTTGTCTTGGGACAATGATTTGGTCAAAGTGGATTTCAACCATGCCATGGCGGGTAAAATCTTGCACTTCAAAGGAGTAGTACTCAATATCCGCAAAGCTACCGTGGATGAATTGATCCGCAAACAGGTGGTGGAAGAAGATGGTGTGCGTGGTTGGGATTGGGGAGTAAACTAAATTTTGGTATGGAACAGGCATTGAGCATCGATACACAATTGCGGCAACGGGTTCAGCAACTTTTGAACGGCCTTTGTCAGGGTTTATACGAGCGGGAAGAGGCCATGAAATTGGCTTTGCTCAGCGCTTTGGCGGGCGAAAGTATCTTTTTGCTGGGCCCTCCGGGAGTGGGCAAAAGTTTGATTGCCCGGCGGCTCAAACACGCCTTTCGGGATGGCACTTCCTTCGAGTATTTGATGAGCAAATTCAGTACGCCAGATGAAGTGTTTGGCCCGGTTTCCATCAAAAAGCTCAAGGAAGAAGACCGCTACGAACGCATTACCGAGCGCTACTTGCCGGGGGCCAATGTGGTTTTTTTGGACGAAATCTGGAAAGCAGGCCCGGCCATCCAAAATGCCCTGCTCACCATCCTTAATGAAAAAATTTACCGCAACGGCGACCAGGATTTGCGGGTAAACATCCGGGGCATCATCACCGCCTCGAACGAATTGCCCCCACGCAACGCCAGTTTAGACCCCATCTGGGATCGCTTTTTGTTGCGCCTGGAACTGGACAACATCCGCAAGTTCCAGAACTTCGTCAACATGATTGTGGACACCGAGGATGTGTACCAGGTGGATTTGGCTGCCGAGCTGCAATTCAGCGAGGAGGAACTCCAACAATTCGACATTGCCATCAACGCCATCGAAGTACCCGCTGAAGTGCTCAACAGCATCCAGGTGCTCAAACTGCGCATCGACGAACACAATACCCGCACCAACAACCTGGACAACCCCATTCCGATCCACGATCGGCGCTGGAAAAAAATCGTACGCCTCCTGCGCACTTCCGCCTTCCTTAATGGCCGCAACCGGGTCGATTTGATGGATTGTTTCCTGATGATCCACTGCCTCTGGAGCAGACCTGAACAAAAAGAGCTGATCGAAGAAATGGTCACCGACGCCATTCGCCGCCACGGCTATAGCATGGCCGTCAACCTGAACCTGCTCAAACGGGAAGTGGAGGATTTTGAAAAAGACGTGAACGAGGAAATCCGCGTCAAACACACCGTAGCAGAAGAGCAGTTGCTGGTGGTGCAGGAGGATTATTACGAGCTGATCAAGGAAGACCAGCAGTTTGAAGGCTTCCTAGTGTCCGTCAAACAGTTCCGCCAACTCAACCTCGAAGACCCTCAAGTCGTCAACTTCCACGATGGCAATCGCAACCTCGTGAACCGCCTGCGCGCCAAACAGGGCCTGGGCGAATTCACCATCGAAGTATTCCACAACGACCGTAGCCATACCTACGCCCTGCGTACCAAAAAAGGCGAGCGCCAGGAAGTCATCTTCAAAAAGCCCCACCCCATTGTGCAAAAATACTGGGAGGAACGCTTCGAACAAATCCGCAGCTACTTGCGCAAACAGGAGGAAAACCTGCGGAATAATTTGCCCGCGGAGTTGGAATTCCTGGAGCAGAATTTATTCGTGGAGGCGCGGTACGCTGAAGTGGTGAAGAGTAATTTGCGGGAAGTACAGGAGGCTTTGCAGAAGGTGGGCTTGCAGTTGGAGAAGGTGCAGTTTAGTTATGGGGGGTAAGATTAAATTTCCAACCACACCTTCAATTCCTCATCCCCATCCCACACCTGCTTCGGCAAATACCCCTCAAAATTCGGCACCGATTGATCCGCCCCAGCCTCCAGCAGCATTTTGACAATAGCCTTGTATTGATCCAGGTTTTTGCCTTCTGCACTGCGCAAACCGTGCACCGCCCAAAACAAGGGCGTCGATTTGAATTGATGGCAAAGCAAATTGATTTCAGCACCCGCCTCAATCAATTTTTTGACCAAATCAGTTCGCCCGCACCAAGCTGCCCAATGCAAAGCCGTGCCCCCATAACAGCCCTGATGCCCAAGATTGGCCCCGGCCTCCATGTACAAGAAGGCAAGCTGATCCGCGTGTAAACTAGCTGCCGCCACTAGTGGCGTATCCTTCAGCAGTTGAGGGTCATTGCCATCGACCTTGGCCCCGTTTGCCAGAAAGATCTCCGCCATTTGTCGGCCTTGTTCATCGGAATACAAGCCCGAAAAGACGCCATCACAAATCCGGTGCAGGGGATGCGCCAGTGCTGAATCTCCATCCTCAAAAGGGATTTCGGTGTTGGCCAAAGCAGGGTTTTGAGTCAGGGCCGATTGAATACCAGCCAGGTCGACTTTCTTTATCAACGCGATCATACGATGTGCTTAATTTTTTCTCAAATAAACAAAAAATACCAATAAGAGTCAATTATTTATAGTTTTTGTTGGAAGTTCTTGATCGAAATCAATTTATCCCGGGCTCAACACTTTTTACCGCTATTCGTTTATGCAAATATGAATCAGACCCAACTGGAGCAAGAATACGAACGTTTCATCGAATTTGGCAGCATCCTGGATCGCAAGATGCGGCGCTACCTCGTGCATTACCTGCAAAACAAACTCAGCCCGGGCTCCTACAGCATTCCCGAACTGAAGGACGAGTATTTTCGCTACTTCCAGTCTGCGCTCGATCAACTCTTTGCCCTGCGCGACCTCCTGCCCATTTGCCAGCGCAACCAGCGCATTTCCCAGCAGGTGGTGTTGGATACCCTGTTTTGGCTGCGCAAGAGCTACGACAAAATGCGGCACAAAAACCCTTACCAGGAAGACCTCGACCGCATCGACAATTGGGCGATTACCCCACTGCACCTCTTCGTCAAACGTTGGCCCATACTGATCACTTACCTGGAAAACCGCTACCGCCGCGAGGATTTGGATGCCCAGTTTTACAAACAACGCTTTCAAACCCTCATTGGCGAAAAAGCCCTGGAAAACATTCCTGCTGATGAACGCCAGCGCGTGGAAATCCTGCTGACCGATCTGCTCGCGCAATGGGATGCGCTGGTGCAAGCGAGGATTCTCGAATACCAAATCTCCAAATTGGGCGAAGAATTGGACAATTACCTCAACCTGCTCGATGCCAAGGTGCAGGAATACCAAAAACTCTTGCAACTGATCAGCCCTTTCTCCGATTACCTGGGCTGGGACATGTCGCGCTCACTTTGGGAAGACAGCTCTTTCGACGTCATCCAACAATACCAGGAATTGCTGGAAGATGAAAAATCCATCCAGGAGCTGGCCGACTTGTTGGGCAACCTACGCGAGGCCGAAATTGAAATGGAGGAGGAAACTTTTGAAAAAACCATCGTCCGCCAGGAATGGATCACCGATGAACTGACCCCGGCGGAGATAACGGGCATCAAGGAAAGTGGCGACCTGAATCACCTGCTGAGTTCGGAAGCTGCCCTCCTGGGTGATGCCGCTACTGAAGACCTCTTTATGCACAAATGGTTGGGAAAAAACCTGCTCACCCTCCAGTTTGAAGACCGCCGCCTGCAACCCAGCAACGAAAACTACACCGAAGTCCATCAACGCATCAAGCAGCGGGAAAAAGGCCCTTTCATTGTGTGTGTGGACACCAGCGAGTCGATGATGGGGCGCCCCGAGCAAATCGCCAAGGTGCTCTGCTTGGGCATCCTGAAAATGGCCACCCGCGAAAACCGTCGGGCTTACCTGATCAATTTTTCGATTGGCATCAAAACCCTGGATTTGTACGACATCGCCAATTCCATTGATGCCCTGGCGAAGTTTCTGCGCATGTCTTTCCACGGTGGCACCGACATTTCACTGCCCCTCTACGAAGCCATCCGCCAACTCAAAACCCAGGACTACCGCGACGCCGACGTGCTGGTCATCTCCGATTTTATCATGTACCGGGTAGACCAAAAAGTATTGGAAGAGGTGCGTTATTTCCAGCAAAACAACGCCACCCAATTCCACAGCCTTACCTTATCCAATGATCCGAATACGGAGCTGTTGAGCTATTTTGATACAAATTGGGTGTATGACCCAGCGAAAAAGGGGGTGGTAAAAGAGTTGACCAAAGTTTTACACGGTACCTGAAATAGGATTTACCAGCGAATTCTGTTTCATCTCCTGCGAATTCTAATCCGGAATAGTTTAATTTTAATGCCAGTGTACTTTTGTAGGGTACTCAAAAATACTGGTATGAAAAATAGTAAAACCTGGAACCTGAAGCTGTTGTTGAGCCTTTCTTTTGTTTGGCTCTCTACCTGTGGCTTATTCGCCCAATCTGCCGATAAATCCAGCCCAATCACCTCTCGCAATCAGTTCATTCAACAAATCGCTCCTTACATCGACGGGCGAGAAGAGATAAAAGAGGTATCGCAAACTTCTCCTGACTACTACCGCTGGTTGACTCTATTATCGCTTGAAAAAATAACGGATCAGTGGTTACAAAGCGCCAATTATTCAAAAAGTATCCCTCCAAATTGGATTCGATTTTGGTATTCCGGGCACATGGCAGATTCACTGGACATGCTGGAGGAGCATATTTTTTACCGACAGCAACTCAATCCGGTTTTAGGTTTTATGTACGAGGATACTACAGCCTTACTCCTTACTTTGTTAGACAATGACACCTCAGTTTTTTTAATCAATCGGATAGATTGGAATGGGCCAGGAAATAATTTGTTAAACCTACATCGCTTGTACAAAGACGATAGAACGGAACCAGGGCACATTGATATAATGTTTGAACAAGAAGGTTCGAGCAATCAAAAACTTCCCGCCAACATCACTGGAGCCTTTTTTTATCCTAAATCAGCTTCAAAGCAGAAAAATGCCATTGCTGCTGAGTTGAAAGCAGGGTCTTTGGTCGTATTCAATCGTGAATGGACAATTGTACACCAGAGTGGAATCGATGCCGTCGTTGGGCCAGCTTACCGCATCCTGGCCAGAGACAAACAAACGCAGGAATTGGGCTATTTCACCATTAAAATCGTGGGGTCGCCAGGGATTACCTGGCAGTTGAGCTTATTCCAACCTGAACAGAAAACCTACCTTGTCATCGGCGAAAAAAAGATGAAGGACTCCTACAAGTACCAACGTTTGGCCAAAAAGATTGCATACTACTTCGCCACAATAATCGGCGGCGGATCGGCTATGGTATTGATCATCGTTTACTTCGTTCAGCGTAGGCGCAAGCACCAACAATTGCGCACCCAAATGGCCTTGAGTGGCTTACGTGCACAACTCAATCCCCATTTCCTATTCAACACCTTGACGTCCATTCAGGACTTAGTCAACCAGGAAAACAAATCCGCCGCCAACCGCTACTTCAACGAAATGGCTCAACTTTTGCGCTACGTAGTGGATAGCTCGGCGGAGGAATACACCAGTTTGGCCGCTGAATTGGCCGCACTTGAAAAATACTGTTCCCTGGAAGCCCTGCGCACGCCATTCGACTACCACTTTGACATCCGTCCCGAAATCGACTTACAAAATACCGAAATCCCAACCATGCTCTTGCAACCTTTTGTAGAAAACGGCATCTTGCATGGGCTACGGCCAAGTTCAATTCCCAAAGACCTCCAGATCAGCATCTGGCCCGAGGGCGAGTATCGGATTGGCATCTCGATCATTGACAATGGCATTGGCATTGACGCCGGCGAGGCCAGTAATCAGGACAGCCCCCTCAAACGCAGCCACCAAGGTATCAACACCACCCGCAAGCGCATCGAGCTACTGAACAACGGCAAAAAACAAAAAATCACCCTTACCATCGCCGACCGCAGCCAGCTAAAAGCCAACCAAAAGGGAACCTTGGTGCAGCTGTCGATACCGGTTTAAGCCCAAGAATGGGTGTGAGTGTGAAGTGTAAAAGTGTGAGTGTGCTTGCCTTTCATTCCTGCAAAAACAACGCCAACCCACGGATTTATCCGTGGGAGGCCACCATAAAACCTAGCCCATGACTTTAGTCGTGGGGCCAAAGACGCCGCGGATTTATCCGTGGGAAAGCAAAGCCAATGATCCGAACCCTCCTCATCGACGACGAAGCCCACAACCACCGCGAACTCTCCCGAGTCCTAAGCGAAACCTGCCCCCAAATCCACCTCCTCGGCCAAGCCTACAGCGCCACCGAGGCCAAACTCCTATACCAACAACACACCCCAGACCTCCTCTTCCTCGACATCGAAATGCCCGGCGGCAACGGCTTCCAATTCCTCGAGTCCATCCAGCCCGTGCGCGCCGAAGTCATCTTTGTCACCGCTTACGACAAATATGCCATCCAGGCCATCAAGTTTGCTGCCCTCGACTACCTGCTCAAACCCGTCAACCCTACCGAATTAAAAGTAGCAGTCGAACGCGCCCAGCAAAAAATCCAGGCACGTTGGGGCAATCAACAACTCCAAGCCCTGCTCGACAACCTCCGCAACCCCCAGCAGCAACCCAAAATTGCTTTGACCGCCAGCGACCGTGTCGACTTTGTAGAGCCCGATCAGATCATTCGCTGCCAGTCCGACAATACCTATACCTACGTGTTTTTGGCAGATGGCAGCAAGTTGCTGATCTCCAAAACCCTACGCGAGTTTACAACCCTGCTGACTGAGTATGGCTTTTTGCGCACCCATCAATCGCATTTGGTCAATCGGAAGTACGTCCGCTCGCTGCTCAAACGCGATGGAGATGTGTTGTTGTTGACGGATGGAACGGAGGTGCCTGTGTCTTTGCGGCTGAAAGTGGAGGTATTGGCGGGATTGAAATGATCAACACTACTCTTGCTTAATTCGATTATTTTTTGTTTATTTGAAAACAAAAACCCTCAACCAATGAATATGAAAATGCTGGGGCTGCGCAGTTTCCAAATTTTCACCGTAGTTGTCGCATGCTATATTGGTTACTACTCTTTTTTTCTCGAGGAACAATTATCTTCGTCTGTGGTAGCTACTGCCAAATATTACGGTAGGATTTATGGCTTCGCGTGGCTCTGGATGAGCTTGGTGCTCATCTATTCACTCTATAAGCAAATTAGCGTAACTGCTGAACCTTCCGTTGAACGAAAGCAAGGTCAATGACAAACAGGTGGAAATTGGCCTTCAAAATATTTGGTTCAGAAAAAACAATCTGAGATGAGCCACACCAACGAAATTTTTTATCAAGATTTAACACCCAAGGCACCGTCTAAACTATATTTAAACTCATACCTGACGTTAGTCTTGATCTGTATGCTGCTATCATTAATTGAACTAATTCAACAATTGAGTCAGCATGGCCCTAACTTAAGGGCACTTGTTTCATTAATTCCCACCCTTTCTCTGTTGTGTTGGTTATGGGTGATACGTAAGACTGTTCATCCTGCACCTGGCAGTTATTTCGTGCGTATTTATTCCACGTACCTGGAATATCAAGGTGCGCCTCCACTTCAACTTGTTCGTATCCCTTTTACCGAGATCAACCAATGTTATCTGCAATGGAACCGCATTGATCTAAAAGTAGATGGGAAACCTTGGGTTTACATTCAAGCGCGCGGCCCCAAGCAGGCCAAAATGATTTATGAGCAGCTGCAAAACCTCACTCATTCAACCCTTCCACAAACGGCACAAATCTAAACGGCCCGAGCGGCTCATCCTCATACAAATTCTCGGCAAGGCGCCGCACCCGAACCATCGTCTGTTCCTCCTCCCCCACCGGAATCACCATCACGCCTCCAACGCTCAATTGATCCCGCAAAGCATCCGGGATAAAGGGCGCGCCCGCAGTAACGATGATGCGATCAAATGGCGCATATTCGGGCATACCTTTGTACCCATCTCTGTAGAACAAGCGGATTTGTGGAAAACCAATGGCGGGCAAAAAAGTCTTCGCCTTTTCGTACAAGTCTTTTTGGCGTTCAATGCTGTAAACCCTTCCACCCAAATGTGCCAGAATGCAAGCTTGATAACCCGAGCCCGTGCCCACTTCCAACACCTTTTGGCGTTTCTCTACCTCCAGCAATTCGGTCATGTGAGCCACCGTGTAGGGCTGAGAAATGGTTTGATCATTGCCAATCGGGAAAGCTTTGTCCTGGTAAGCGTGTTCTTCAAAAGCTTTATCCAAAAAATAGTGTCGAGGCAGCGTTCCTATTGCTTCCAGCACTTTTTCATTTTTGATGCCTTTTTTGCGCAAACTTTCCACAAGTTGGCGACGCATCCCTTTATGTCGATAGGTGTCTTGTTGCATAATCAATCTCTCAACATCGGAATATGTGGAATCCCATCTTCCAAATACCCCTCGCCACATTGGACAAAGCCCAACGATCCATAAAACTTTTCCAGGTAAGCTTGTGCACCAATTTTGATGGCTTGTTGCCCATATGTAGCGTACAACTGCTCGATGCTGTATTCCATCAATTTGCGCCCCCAGCCGCCACCTCGCGAGGCCGCCGAAGTCACTACCCGGCCAATGGAAGCATATTCCGGGTAAGCAGTGCCCTTGTCCAGCAAGCGGGTGTAAGCATGCAATTGCCCATCGGTATCATAGCCAAAACAATGGTAGGCAATTTGGTCTTTGCCATCGGCATCCAGGAAGGCGCAATTTTGCTCTACCACAAAAATCTCCTGCCGCAGCACCATGCTGTCGTAGAGTTCTTTCAAACTCAGGTGGTCAAAATGTTTACAGGTAAAACTTAAGTTCATATGATCAAAGTAGTGGGGCAAAAATAAGTGCTCATTTTTCTTGAACACTTATTTTTTATCGCCCTAAAGCTACAATTTTTGGTCCAAAAATACATGCCGCTACCGCGATGGCAACAAATGCCGTAATCAATACTGCCCCCGCTGCCACATCTTTGGTTTTGCCAGCCAATTCGTGGTAATCGGGTGAAACCAAATCGGTCAAAAACTCCAGTGCTGTGTTGAACCCCTCGGCGGCCAATACAGCGCCGATCGTCAAAGCCAGCATAGCCCATTCCAAAGCCGATACTTCGAGGTACCACGCCGCTACAATTACAAGGGCCGCAGCCAGTAAATGAATCCGGGCATTGGCCTGAGTTTTGAACAGCAGGGCAATACCATTGAAGGCGTACTTGAAACTGGCAATGCGTTTTTTCAGCATAACTAAGAATTTATTTGGCAATCGTAGTTACAAACTTAATTTTCTTTGGAATACTGTCGGCTTATTCCTATTTTCCCGCTCGTAAATATCAAGCGTTTAGTCTACCGAAAGTTTGCAAACTACAATGTATGAACACCCATAAGATCTGCATGCTGGGCACCGGTTTAATCGGCACCTTTTATACCATGACTTTGCACAACCTGCGCGGACGTGATCGCGTTCACGCCATCTACTCCCGCAGTCAGGAACGCGCCGACAAGTTCGCTAAAGAATGGGGAATTCCCAAAACTTATACCAACCTTGCCGAAGCCATTGCAGATCCAGACATCAATATCGTAGTCATTGGCCTCCCGAATGATCAACACCTAGATGCGGTAAAACTGTGCGCAGCAGCGGGCAAAGCGGTACTCTGTACCAAACCCCTTGGCCGCAATGCGGCGGAAGCCAAAGAGATGTTGGACATCGTGGAAAAGGCTGGCATTTTTCATGGCTACCTCGAAGACCTGGCTTATACTCCTAAAACTTTAAAATCCCTGGCTGCCATCAAAAATGGAGCATTGGGGCGCATCCTTTGGGCCCGTTCCCGCGAAGCACACCCTGGCCCACACAGCGACTGGTTTTGGAACAAAGATATGGCTGGCGGCGGTGCCATTGTAGACCTCGGCTGCCATTGCATCGAAATCGCCCGCAATTTTATTGGCAAAGAAGTGCGGCCATTGGAAGTGATGTGCTGGGCTGCTACCCAGGTCAAACCCATTGATGCCGAAGACAGCGCCATTGGCCTGGTCAAATACGCCAATGGCGCCATTGGCCAGTTTGAAGTCAGTTGGAACTACCGCGGCGGCATGGACCTCCGCGATGAAGTAGCTGGAACCGAAGGCAACATTCGCCTCGATCACTTCTTGCGCACGGGTTTTGAATTGTATACCGGCGTTGGGCTGGGCGGTTATGTAGCCGAAAAAGCGGAAAGTGAAACGGGCTGGATGTTCCCTGTAGGCGATGAAGTGCATGAGTTGGGCTACCCGCATATGTTTGCGGATATGTTTGGTTGCATCGACAATGGGGCCGCGCCCATGGAGTCTTTTTATGATGGTTACATCGTCAATGCCATCATCGATGCCTGCTACAAATCTGCACAAACCAAACAATGGGAACCTGTACAACTCGACGTTTGGCGAGGCTCCAACGACATTACGGAAGGTGCCCAATACGAGCACTACGATGAGCAGTACTACCTCATCAAAACCGAAATCCTGCCGGATGAACGCAAAAAAATCATCCTGAAGGACAAAAACACCGGTGAAATCACACAAAAAGTAATTGATAAAGCAGAATAATCAATGTTTATCCACGGCCACTCCCCTACCTGGAATTTGGCTATGGATGATTGATTATTGAAAAAACACGACCATGTTGGCAATTGGAATGGACCTTGGCGGTACTGCGGTAAAAGCAGTCGTCATCGACCACTATGGAAATGTTCTAAAAACCATGTCTCGACCCCTCGGGCAACACGCAAGCTCCATCGATGAGTGGCAATGGAAAGGGGTCGTAAAATCTGTTGCAGCAGATCTTTTGGAAGAATTTGGCGACAAGATCACTGCGATGGGGATGTCGGCACCCGGCATTTGCAACGAAGAAAACACCGCAATCTATTCTATGCCTGGCCGCTTTTATGGGCTGGAAAAATTCATCTGGTCGGATTACCTCGATCACGAAACCTGGATCCTGAACGATGCCCACAGTGCCCTGATGGCCGAGGCGCAGTTTGGCGCAGCCAAGGGTTACAAACACGTAATTTTGCTCACGCTTGGAACTGGCGTAGGCGGCGGCATCATCATCGATGGAAAGCTGCTGCAGGGTCGCAACATGATGGCGGGCCACCTGGGCCACATCTCCGTAGATGCCGACAACCCTGAGCTGGATATTTTCAAAATCCCCGGTAGCATTGAAGATCACATCGGCAATGCGACCATTGAAAAACGGACATACAACCGCTACCAGGCTACCCACGAGTTGGAAGCTGCTTACCGCGAGGGTGATCCGATTGCCACTTACGTTTGGTTGAGCTCAGTGCGCAAGTTGTCGATTGCGATGTGCTCCCTGATCAATGCGCTTTCGCCCGAGGTGTTTGTACTCGGCGGTGGCATTGCCCAAGCCGGAGATTCGTTGACGAAACCGCTTGCGGCATTTATGGAATTGCATGAGTGGCGACCACGTGGTGAAGGAGTTCCGGTGGTGTTGGCACATCATGGTGAGCATGCCGGGGCAATTGGTGCGGCGGCGTTCGCGATTCGGCAGAGTACGAAGTAAAATAAAACATTAGACTCGAGGTAAGTTGACAATCAGAATTTTAAGCAGGAAGTGGTGATTTAACCATTTTTAAGGAGTGAAGAGTGCAGAATACATGACTTAAGACTTTAGAAGTGGGCTGCCGCAGCGATTTGTTCGGCCTTTTAGGTCTAAGCCGCTGCGGTAGCCCACTTCTAAAGTCTTAAGTCATGTATTCTTAACTCTTCACTCAAAACCATCAAAAAAGACCTTAATTGATTGATAATCAACTTACCTCAAGCCTACTTACTGCTATACTTCTCCTTCCCTCCTACCACAGTTTTCAGCACCTTCGTGTCCAAAATTTCCTCGTCTCCACATTTGATCAAGTCCTTGTCCAGCACCACAAAATCCGCCAGTTTCCCTTTTTCCAGCGAGCCTTTGTCCTTTTCTTCAAAGGCTGCATACGCATTCGCCATGGTGTAGGAATATACCGCCTCTTCACGAGTAATCTTTTGTTCAGGGAAAAAAACCAGGCCACTATCGGCACGTTTACGGGTTACCGCTGCATAAAAAGATTGTAGCGGGTCCACATCTTCTACGGGGGCGTCGGTACCGTTGGTCACTACTGCACCTGCATCCAGGAGTGAGCGCCAGGCGTAGGCGCCTTTGCGGGCGCGGTCTTCCCCGAGGCGTTTGACCACAAAAGGCGCATCTGAAGTACAATGCACCGCTTGCATAGCCGCGATAACGCCCAGTTTTTTGAAGCGGGGAATATCCTCAGGGTCCAGGTGTTGGGCGTGTTCAATCCGCCAGCGCAGCTCTTTGCCTTTAGGGTCTTTTTTCAATTCACTTTCCATAATGTCGAGGCACACGCGGTTGGCACGGTCACCAATGGCGTGTACACAAAGCTGGAGTTTCTGCTCCCGAGCCATTTGGGCAATTTTTTTCACCTCCTCAACCGAGGTGGTATTTTGGCCTTCAAAATCCGCTTTATCCTGATACGAACGCAGCAGCCAGGCGCCAAACGAGCCCAATGCCCCATCCACTTCCGACTTGATGCCATTGACCGTAAAATAATGATTGCCCAGATTGATCCAGGGAAAACTACTGAGTTTGCCTTCCATGTCTTTGGAAGAATGGCGGATCATGGCCCAAAGGCGCACATCAAATTTGCCAGCCTCGGCTAATTCTTTGTACCAGTCCAGGTCTGTAAAACTGGATCCTGCATCCTGGAATGAGGTGATTCCTTTGGCCAGGCACTCTTTTTGCGCCAGTTCAATGCCTTTCAGCCATTGTTTTTTGCGGTCTTCTTCTGATAAGGTTTCCAGGTATTCCTGATACACTTTGTAGATCACCCGCATGGCGCGTTCTTCGAATACCCCGATGGCATTGCCGCGGTCGTCGCGTACAATTTCGCCACCAAGAGGACTGGGTGTTTCGGCGCTCACGCCCGCCATGTTCATGGCCTGCTCATTGGCGAATAGGCTGTGGCCACTGGCATGACTGAGTAAGACGGGGTTGTTCGGCGCCGCTTTACTCAGCTCATCGTGGTAGGGATAACCAAGCACATTGCGATCGGGAGTGCTCGACCATTTTTCCTGGTGCCAGCCACGACCAATGATCCACTCACCGGGTTTGGCGGTTTTGGCGCGTTCGGCTACCGCCTGGACGATTTCTTCCCAACTTTTGGATTTGAGAAAATTCAAATTGATCAAACTTTGGCCCAAACCCGAATAATGCCCGTGCCCTTCAATGAAGCCCGGCATAACGAACTGGCCTCCGAGGTCGACCGTTTTGGTGTTGGGGCCTTTTAGTTTTTCAATTTCGGCATTGCTGCCTACGGCCAAAATCCGTTCACCCAAAACCGCGATGGCTGCCGCATTGGGATTTTTTTCATCCACGGTGTAAATGTTGCCATTGGTGAAAATGGTATCGGCTACTTCTTTTTTTTGGCATGCT
>JAIXOO010000340.1 GCA_027486765.1 Saprospiraceae bacterium | reverse complement strand
TCGATCGAAAAACGAATGATGGTGCGCATTTTGTGAAAACCTTCCTGGCCACAAGCACCCGGATTGATGTGCAACAAACCCAAAGTGGGGTCGGGCATCACCTTGAGAATATGGGAATGGCCGCAAATGAAGAGTCCCGGAGGATCCGCACGCAAAATCTCCCGCACTCTCTGGTTGTACTTGCCCGGATAGCCGCCGATGTGGGTTATTAGCACGTCCAGACCTTCACAAGTAAAGCGCAAATCTTCGGGATAACGCAGGCGAATGTCTTTGTCGTCGATGTTGCCAAACACCGCCCGGAAAGGTCGAAAGGCTTCGAGTCGATCGGCGATGCGGGGATCACCAATGTCGCCTGCATGCCAAATTTCATCACATTCGTCAAAGTAGTCGAAAATAGTTTCGTCAAGGAAACTATGGGTGTCGGAGAGTAGACCGATGCGGCGCATGTAAAAATTGTTTATTGGGTGGAAGATACTGGCTTTGTTTGGAAATTGAAGTGTATTTTGTACGATTAAACACAACACCTCTTACCAATGGCGCTCTTTACACCTTTCCTATTTATCCTGCTGATGCTTGGCATCGACACTGCCCCGATTCAATTCCGCAAGCAAATGATTGCTGCCGAGAGTTTTGAATCAGTGGGGGTATTCGATGTCAACAAGGACCAAAAACTCGACCTTGTTTCCGGTGCTTTTTGGTACGAAGGCCCACTTTTTGTCAAACGGCATGTAGTCGCCCAGCCTCGGCGCTTTGGCGAATATTACGACGATTTTTCTACTGTGCCGATGGATGTGGACGGCGATGGTTGGATGGATTTCATCACCGGTGGATGGAACGACAATTCCGTCAATTGGCGTAAAAACCCAGGTAATGGGGAAGCTGAATGGAAGGAATATAAAATAGGTGAAACGGGCAACATCGAGACCACCCGAGCCTGGGACATTGATGGGGATGGCACCCTGGAAATTGTACCCAACAATCCTGGGAAACCTTTGCGCGTCTTTAAACTGATCGTGGATGCTGGAGGCAAAGGCACTGGGAAATTCCAAGCTTATCAATTGTGGGACACGCAAGGACATGGCCTTGGATTTGGCGACGTGAACGGCGATGGCCGGGGCGACCTCGTCCTCAACACTGGCTGGTTGGAAGCCCCTAAAAACCCTTTTGTGGAGAAGTGGATTTTTCACCAGGAATTCAACATGCAATCTGCTAGTATTCCTGTGATCATTACCGACGTAAACGGAGATGGGAAAAACGATTGTATTGCTGGCAAAGGACACGACTACGGACTGGACTGGTACGAACAAAAAATCGACCCCGCTGGCAAACGCTCTTGGCTGAAGCACCCAATCGACCCCTTTAATTCCCAGTACCACACCATGGCCTGGGATGATCTGGACAACGATGGAAAAAAAGAGTTGATCACCGGCAAACGGTACCGGGCGCACAATGAAAAGGACCCCGGCTCCTTTGACCCCATTGGCTTGTACTATTTCCAATGGAATGGCGAATCGTTTTCCAAACAAGTCATCAGTTATGGCCCATTCGGTGAAGGCAAAGGAACGGGCATCTATTTTGAAGTGGTAGACTTGCGTGGCACTGGCCGAAAGGACATCATTGTGGCCGGAAAAGATGGCTTATACGTCTTTTTTAATGAAGGATAAGGTTGTACATTACGTTCCTGCCAACAAATGCAATGAATAAACAGACACGAAGGAAAGGTAAACTTTTCCGTTTTTGGAAAGTGTTAGGTCCTGGCCTCATCACAGGTGCCAGCGACGACGACCCATCGGGCATCGCTACCTATTCACAGGCAGGGGCTGCGTTTGGACTTTCTACTCTTTGGACGGCCCTGATCGCTTTTCCACTTATGGCAGCCTTGCAACAAATGTGTGCTAAAATTGGCCTGGTTACCGGACATGGATTAACCGGGGCATTGAAAGAACATTACCCAAGGCCCGTACTTTATTTGATGTTGTTGTTCAGTTTTCCAGCCATAGTCATGAACATTGGAGCCGATATCGCCGCGATGGGTGCCGTTGGAAATCTGTTGTTTCCCGCCATTGAAACCACTTATTTCAGTGTCTTTTTCACCATATTACTGCTGGTTTTGATCATTTATTTGCCCTATCAAAAAATTGCTTCGATCCTCAAATACCTATGCCTGGTACTATTGGTGTATTTGATTGTCCCGTTTTTGTACCAACAGGATTGGCTGGCTGTATTAAAAGCTACGTTTATCCCCAGCATCAAATTTGATAAGGAATTCATCAGCATCCTGGTGGGTATTTTGGGGACGACCATTTCACCTTATCTGTTCTTTTGGCAGGCATCGATGGAAGTGGAGGAAATGAAACACAAAACCAAACACCTGGTCGTGAATAAAAAAGTAATTCACGAGATGGAGCAAGATGTCGACTTTGGCATGTCTTTTTCGGGCTTGGTGATGTTTTTTATCATCCTCACCACGGGTACCGTATTGTTCAAAGGAGGGATCCATCAAATAGATACGGTTGAACAAGCCGCCTTGGCTTTAAAACCCTTGGCGGGTAATGCCGCGTACCTGCTTTTTGCCGTTGGTGTCATCGGTACGGGATTGCTGGCCATTCCGGTGTTAAGTGGTTGTCTTTCGTACATCATCACTGAAACCTTTGGCTGGGAGCAGGGCCTGGATAAAAAATTTCACGAGGCCAAAGCTTTTTACATCGTCATTGCGTTTTCACTCATGCTGGGACTATCCTTGAATTACATTGGAATTTCACCGATTCAAGCCTTGATTTATTCTGCCATTTTTTATGGCATGACCGCACCAGTCTTGATCGCCATCATCTTGCACATTGCCAACAACAAGTCCATTATGGGCAAACACACCAATACCCGAACTGCAAACGTCCTGGGATTTGCTGCATTGACCATCATGACCCTTGCTGCTGTTTTTCTGTTGCTGTTTCAGTTTGGCGTGTTGTAAGCCGCTGTCAACTAGTGTACCTTCAATACAATTTTCCCAAACTGCCCGCCTTCATCCATCCGTTGAAAAGCTTGTGCGCCATCTTTTAGGCTAAAAACCTGATCAATGATGGGATGAATTTTATGTTCTGCAACAAATGCGAGCATTTCCCCAAACTCTTCTTCCGTGCCCATGGTGCTCCCTAAAATCTCCAATTGTTTCCAGAACAAAATCTGCGGGCTAAAATTGGGTACCGCTCCAATGGTACCGCCATAAGAAACCACTCTTGCGCCGGATTTACACAGTTTTAGCAACAATCCAAAACCTTCACCACCAGCCCCATCGATCACGATGTCAAATCCTCCGGCAGCCTCCAGTTGTTTGTTCCAGTCTGGTGTTGTGTAGTTGACACCTCCAGTAGCGCCCAGGGCAATGGCCCGCTCGATCTTTTCATCTGAACTGGAATTTACCCACACCTCAGCACCCACCGCCTTGGCAAATTGCAGGGCAAACAGAGCTACTCCACCACCAATCCCGGTGATTAAAACCCGGTCTCCTGCGGTACAACGCCCTTTGGTAAACAAGGCTCGATAGGCAGTCAATCCAGCCAAGGGCAGTGCCGCTGCTTCTTTCCAAGTCAAATGGTGGGGTTTTGGGTAGATCTGGCTCGCTGGAATGGCAATTTTTTCGGCCAAAGTGCCATTGCGGGGCAAACCCAAAATCTGGAAGTTTTTGCCTTGAAAACGAGGATCATCGCCCCAGTCTAGCGCCGGATTGATCACTACTTCCTTTCCGTCACAAATGCCCGCACCATCCGATCCTAAAATAATCGGAAACCTAATGCCCGCGTATTTACCCTGAGTAACGAATAGGTCACGGTGGTTGAGGGCCGCGGCTTTGAGCGCTACAACGACCTCCCCTTCAGCAAGGACAGGATCGGCAGCTTCTTGATAAACAGGGAGCGAGTTGGCTTGAGTAAGGACTAGTGCTTTCACAGTGTGGCGTTTTTATTTGGAAAACAAATCTTGTGTAGGCTTGTTGCAAAGCCAGCAAGCATACTTCCTCAAAAATGCTTATTTTTGTCGAAAGAAGCATAGAAAATACAAAAAACGCATGGCAATTCAGGTTCAAAAACGCTTGTTCACGGTGGAAGAATACCACAAGATGGCGGAGGTTGGTATCTTGCCTGAGCGAGGGGTAGAATTAATCAATGGGGAAATTATTGAAATGAGTCCGATCGGGAGTAAACATGCCAAAATTGTCAAGAAACTGAATAATCTGCTTAACAAGCTATTAGGCGATCACTTCATCATTAGTGTGCAAGACCCAATTGTGGCCAGCGATTTGTCGGAGCCAGAACCCGATGTTGCAGTACTCAAATACCGTAGTGATTTTTATGAAAATGAATTGCCCAAAGGAGAGGATGTTTTGTTGGCCATTGAAGTGGCAGACACCACTTTAAGTTATGATAGCAAGGTGAAATTGCCCATCTACGCCGCGAGTGGCATACCTGAATGTTGGATCATTAACCTAGCTAAAAAGGAAATTCAAGTGTATTGGGAAACAACTGGCGCTGACTATCGTTTTCGCGAAAAAGTTCAGCTTGAGGGCACCATCCAAGCCAAAAATGTTCCATTAGTACTGACTTTAGCAGAAATTTTTCATTAGGCACTGAAGAAATCTTCCTACTTTGTTAGCGAAAATCCGCTAAGCAATGACCAACATCAGACTGGACGCAGCGACTGAACCAAGGGTAGGAGAGGAGCTGCCCCTGGAAAAGCTCAACGACTATTTGCATGCAGCCATTCCAGGGTTTGGCAACATCATCCAGGTAGGCCAATTTGGCGGAGGTTATTCCAATCTAACTTATCTTCTACAAACAACAGACCACGCCTACGTCCTCCGCCGCCCACCCTTTGGCGCCAAAGACATCAAAAAAGGACACGACATGGCGCGGGAATACCAGATCCTGAGCACTTTGAGTCAAGCCGGTTACCGCAAAATTCCCCAAACCATCCTTTGTTGTGCAGATGAAAGTATCCTGGGTTGCCCTTTTTACCTGATGGAAAAGGTGGAAGGCTTGATTTTGCGGGGAAAAATGGGCCATAAGTTGGCCATTCCCGCTGAAAAGATGCGACAATTGTCCTATTCCTTGATCGATGCGTTGGTAGAATTGCACCAAATTGACATTGTTGAAACGGGCTTGATCCAAATTGGCAAACCGGAAGGGTACATCCAACGGCAAGTGGAAGGTTGGAGTAAACGGTACGAAGCAGCCCAAACGGACGAGATTCCCCAGATGTTGGAATTGGCTTCGTGGTTGCGACGACACTTACCCCCCGAGAGCCGCCCCAGCCTCATCCACAACGACTTCAAATACGACAATGCCATTTTGCATCCAGATACCTTGGAGATCATTGCGCTGCTGGATTGGGAAATGAGCACGGTAGGTGATCCACTCATGGACCTGGGCACCTGCCTGTCCTACTGGTGTGAAGCCAATGACGCCGACTTTGAAAAAACCTTCAACGTCTCTTGGCTACCAGGGAATCTAACCCGCCAGGAGATCGCCGCGTATTACCAGGAAAAGAGTGGCCGGGATACTTCGAATATCCTGTATTTCTACGTTTTTGGCTTGTTCAAAAATGCGGTGATCATGCAGCAGATTTACAGCCGCTACAAGAAGGGGTATACGAAGGATGAGCGGTTTGCCCTGTTGATTTTTGGGGTGCAGGAACTGGCGAAGAAGGCGATAGTAGCTGTGGAAAAAGAAAAAATATAGGTTCCCGGGTTCGAAGTTCCAAAGTTCCAGGGTTACGCGAACCCTGGAACTTTGGAACTTCGAACCCGGGAACCCCTAACCCATATTCATGCTAACCGAACTCATCAAAACCGAGCGCATCAAAAAGCTCCTTCCTGCCATTCATACCTTCATGGCCGAGGAGGTATTCCCGTATGACCTGCAATGGCTCAAACTATCCTGGAGTGAAGTGCTACCCATCCTCCACGCCTTGCGCGACAAAGTCAAAGCCAATGGTTGGTGGTTGCCCTGCTTCGATCCCCATTACGGGGGCCTTGGTCTGAGCCTGTTGGAGCACGCTTTCATCGCCGAAGCAGTAGGTGGCTCCCCCTTTGGTTATTACCTCTTCAATTGCCAGGCGCCCGATATTGGCAACATGGAATTGCTGCATCTAGCGGGTACTGCTGCTCAAAAAGAACAGTTTTTGACTCCACTCGCCGCTGGGGAAACCCGCAGCTGTTTTGCCATGACCGAACCGGAATTTGCAGGCAGCAATCCCGTGCGAATGGGCACCACCGCTGTGCGCGAAGGCAATGAATACCTGATCAATGGCCACAAGTGGTTCACCACCGCCTTTGATGGCTCCACTTTTACCATCGTGATGGCAGTGACCGACCCCGAAGCTGCTCCCCACCAAAGGGCGAGTATGATCCTGGTGCCGACCAATACGCCCGGGCTCCAATTCATCCGCAACATCTCCATCATGGGGCACCCCGGCTCCGGCTGGATGAGCCATTCCGAGATTCGTTTTGAAAACGTACGGGTACCCGTCGAAAACCTGATTGGTACCGAAGGCAGCGGCTTTACGCTCGCGCAAGCGCGCCTGGGCCCCGGCCGCATCCACCACTGCATGCGCTGGATGGGCATTTGTGAACGCGCCTTCGCCCAAATGTGCCGCTACGCCGCCACCCGCGAAATTGAAGACGGGGTGATGCTGGGCGAAAAACAAATGGTGCAACAAATGATTGCTGAAAGCCGCGCGGAAATTGACGCGGCTAAATTGATGGTGTTGAGCACGGCCTTGTTGATGGAAAAAGCGGGCCAAAAAGCGGCAGCGGAACAGGTTTCAGCCATCAAGTTTTTTACGGCCAAAGTGCTGGGCGATGTACTGGATCGGGCGATTCAGGTACACGGCGGGCTGGGGATTACCGATGATACCATTTTGTCCTTTTATTACCGGGAGGAACGGGCGGCAAGGATTTATGATGGTACGGATGAGACGCATAAGGCGTCGCTGGCGAGGAGGATTTTGAAGAGGTATCGGGTATGACCTGAATGTAATTGAGTCAAGAAAAAAGTGCACACAGCGCTATTCCTCTTTCTCCATACCAAAGCGACAATTATAGCAGCGCGGATGACACGGATTAGGCGGATTTACGCGGATTTTTCTCCCGCCTTCGGCGTGATGAAATCAAAATAGCCACAAAGCCACAAAGCCAAACCAGAACCAATTTTCGATTTGAGGGGCTTTGTGCCTTTGTGCCTTTGTGGCAAAAAAACTTTGCCGCAGGCAAAGTAAAATCCGCGTAAATCCGCGTCTCATCCGCGTTGCTATTAATGTCGCTTTCGTACGAACAGTATATGCCCTGACACCCCAGAAGGTGATGTGATCCCCCTTAAATATTTCTCATGCATTGTTTTGAAGTCCCTGAAGGAATAACTACTTTCCTCCATCATATCGCAGCCAAAATCTGGTAAAATGACGTCTAAACTCTACGCTTTCTCCCTTGCCCTAATCGCTTGTGCCTGGCTGGCCTTGATGCCTAAAGCGCTCAAGCCTAAGGGTACGCCAGCCTTTGCCACCGAGTTCCGCCTCGTCCAAGACGAAGCACTCGGCACTATTTCAGTTTTTACAACCAAAAGCAAAACACCCGTCCTGACCCAAAATGCCAAAGCTGATTTCCGCCCTTTTTTACATCCCATCGTCGCTCCAGATGGCAATGGCGTACTTACAGAATACAGCCCCGGCCACCACAAACACCAAACCGGGATTTATTGGGGCTTCACCCGGGTCAATGGACGAGATTATTTTCACCACCCGGAAGGGGATTATTGGCGGCGGGTTTCCGCTACGATCATCAAAGCAAAAGGGCCGGAGGTGAAATGGGAAACCGTGTACGACCTGCTCGATGAAAAAGGCAACACCGTGCTGACCGAAACCCAAACCTGGACCATGCGCGAGCAAGACGGCAAATACCTCCTGGACTTGGAATGGGCGGGTGAAGCCCAAACTGACGTCACGATTGGCAAATACGATTATGGCGGCCTGTTTGTACGCATGCCCTGGAAAGAAGGCATCAAAGGTGAAGTGATCAATGCGGCCCGTCAACGCAACGAAAAAGCCGAAGGCCAACGCGCTGGTTGGGTTGATGTAGGTATGCAAATTGAAGGGCGGAACGATTGGGCACATATCGCCATTTTGGATCACCCCGAAAACAAAGGTTTCCCCCAGAACTGGCGGGTGGATGGGCAATTGGGCATCGGCCCGGCCCGGGCCCGCACGGGCGATTGGCAAATCCCAAAAGGCAAAGTTGAAGTCATCAAATACCAATTGGTCGTCTATACTGGCACGCTCAATGATGTGACGATGAACAGCATCTGGAGTGCCTACAGCGGTCAGGATATGATGTATTCGTTGTGGGGCATTGCCCAGGCGGAAGGCCGCGACGCCAAGTTTTTGAGCCCTGATGAGGCCGTTAAGGCGATGACGCTCAAGGAAGGATTTAAAGTGAATACTTGGGCTTCCGAACCCATGATCACCCAGCCGATGGCTTTTTGTTGGGACGACCGGGGCCGCCTCTGGGTGGCCGAAAACCGCGACTACGAGTCACGTGGGTATGGGTTTTCAAAAGCGGGTAATAGCCGCATTTTGATTCTCGAAGACACCGACCATGATGGAATAGCCGATTCAAAAAAGGTATTTTTAGAAGGCATCGCCTTTCCAGCAGCTATCGCCGTGGGCTTTGATGGCCTGTTTTTGGGCGCACCACCCAACTTACTTTTTGTACCCGACAAAAACCACGACGATGTGGCCGATATGGACAACATCGAAGTGCGGCTGACTGGCTGGGGCATCCGCGATCGGCACGAGACCTTGAACAGTTTGCATTGGGGACCGGATGGCTGGTTGTATGGTTGCCAGGGTTTTGCAACGCCCTCCAAAGTGCGCAAACCCACGGGCAAAGGCCGGATTTACAAGCACAATGACCCTTTTCCCGAAGACATCTTGAATGCTGCAGAGGGGGTCGACATCAACGGCGGAGTCTGGCGCTACCATCCGACCAAAGACAAATTTGAAGTAGTCGCCCACGGATTCAGCAATCCCTGGGGTATCGATTACGACGCCAAAGGGCAATTGTTCATCAGCGCCTGCGTCATCCCACACATGTGGCACATCATCCCCGGGGGCGTTTACCACCGTCAGGGCGGGCAACATTTCAACCCCTATTTGTACAGCGACATTCGCACCATTGCGGAGCACAGCCACCGTTCGGCGCATGGGGGGGCCAGGGTGTATCAATCCGATGCCTTTCCTGCGGAACATCAGGGGCGAATTTTTATGGCCAACATCCACGAACACGCGGTTTTGTCGGATATTTTGGAACCCAAAGGCTCCGGTTTTGTGGCCAAACACGGCGACGACCTACTCCTGGCCAACAATGCGCAATGGGTGGGCTTCAGCATGGAAGTTGGCCCCGATGGTGGCGTGTACGTGCTGGACTGGCACGATGCCGATATTTGTGGCAAAGAGGTGTTGAATGGAGAAACCGGGCGGGTGTTTAGAATCATGCCGACGGCTTCCTTGGCAAAAAACTGGGAAGGACGCTATGCGGATTTAACCAAGTTGTCGGATGTACAATTGGTGGAATTGCAAAAAAGCCCCAGCGATTGGCATTCCCGCCGGGCCAGATTGATTTTGCAGGGCAGAGCGAGCAAAACAGCTTTGGACAAAACGGCCGTGGCCAATTTGCAA
The DNA here is from genome assembly GCA_027486765.1 of Saprospiraceae bacterium. GTDB lineage: Bacteria > Bacteroidota > Bacteroidia > Chitinophagales > Saprospiraceae > Haliscomenobacter. Next base: position 8,778 of record JAIXOO010000340.1, on the reverse strand, counting down.
AGCATTTTTCAAAGCCATCCGAATGCAGATTACCGACTCCGCGCCCTATGGAGCTTGCACACCACGGGAAACCTGACTGCGGCGGCATTGCTCAGTTCACTCAACGATACTGATCCACATATTCGGGCCTGGGCCATTCAACTCTTGTGTGAAGACAAAGCGCCTTCCAGTGCAGCGGTGGACAAGTTTGTAGCCATGGCCAAAGCAGATCCCTCGCCCGTGGTAAGGCTATACCTGGCGTCGGCGATGCAGCGCCTCGACACCGAATCCGCCTGGAAAATTGCCGAACAATTGGTCAAACACGGCGAAGACCAGGCCGACCACAATTTGCCCAAAATGATCTGGTTTGGCCTCGAACCACTGGTGAAAGCCAATCCCAATCGGGCACTGGGACTGGCTGCACAAGCCGAAATCCCGCTCATCTCCCGGTACGTAGCCCGGCGCATTGTGGATGCCAATGCACCCGAGCTGTTGGTCAGCGCCCTGGAAAAGAATCCCAAGCAGAAATTGAATCTGCTGGAAGGCATGCGCGACGGGCTGGAAGGGAGAACGGACTTAAAATCTCCGGCAAATTGGGCGGCTCTGTACGCCAAATTGCGCCAGGCCAAAGGCCCCACCCAGGATCTGGCCACCCAAATTGCTCAACGTTTTGGGGATACCGAGGCCAGCCAAAAGGCCTTGATTACCCTCAAAAACAAAAATGCACCGCTTGCGCAACGTCAGCAGGCTTTACAATTGATCGCGGCACGTAAACGGCCTGAATTGTTACCGGAAATCCCCACGTTGCTGAATGAAGCAGGTTTGCGCCTGGATGTCATTCAAGCCATTGCGGATTACGACCAGGAATCCTTGGCGAAATTGCTGATCAGCAAGTATCCGGATTTCAATGCTGCCGAAAAACAGCAGGCCATTCAAACCCTTTCATCGCGGCCCAAGTACGGCTGGCAACTGACGCAGGCCTTAAAAAGTGAGACCATTCCCAAGCGGGATGTGCCACCTTATGCTGCCCGGCAATTGTTGCGGGTGGTGGGCAGTGGTTTCATAGAGGTATGGGGCCCGATTGAACAGGAACCTTCGCTGGAAAAAGCCTATTCAAAATACCAGCGCATGATCACCGAAAAAGCGCTGCTTTCGGCCAATGCGGCCAAGGGGGAATTGGTTTTTCAGGGCGCTTGTGGATCTTGCCATAAAATGTACGGCAAAGGCGGCAACATCGGTCCTGACTTGACGGGTTCCAACCGTGCGAATCTGGACTACCTCTTGTTCAACGTCCTGAATCCCAGCGGCGAGATTCAAGATGATTACAAATTGGTGGTGCTGACTACCCGCGATGGGCGGACCTATTCGGGCAACGTGGTTTCTGAAAATGAACGCCAATTGACTTTCCGGACAGTGGGGCTGGAGGCGGTGGTGCTGGATAAATCGGCGATTCAATCCCGGGAGGTGATGCCGACTTCGCTGATGCCGGTGGGACTGTTTGATCCACTTTCGGAGGCGGAGGTGCTTGATTTGGTGCAATTTTTGCGGACGACGGAGCCGGTGAAGGGGGGGAAGAAGTAGGGGATAGGGAGCAAAAATGGAAATATGGGGGCCGCTTAATGCTGGAGTTCAACTTCGCTGACTGACTTAAACCAACTAAGGTGCCCTAAGGTGCCTAAGGTGGTTCAAAAAATAGTCCTCTTCGCGCTTGCGCGCAATAGTTTTTATTTGAACCACCTTAGGCACCTTAGAACACCTTAGGGTTATAACTCAATGAATTGTATACATCGTTGATCTGAGAAGTCTTACCCCTCCAATTCCATCGTCGCCGCTTCCCATTCCTCCATCGCCACGGCCAATTCCTTCTTCTTCGCCTCGTACGCCTGCATCAGCTTGTTCGCATCCGGTTTGCTGTAAAAATCAGGATCAGACATTTGCGCCTGGAACTTGGTCAGGTCTTCTTCTAGCCGTTCGATTTTCTTTTCGGCGTTGCTTACTGCCCGTTGCAGGCGTTTGCGTTCGTCGAAACTCAGTTCGCGGGCTGGCGTGGAAACAGGGTGGGCATTGGCCATTTGGGGCGCTGCGACCACCGCTGGCGCGGCGTTTTTGGTACTCATTTCCACCTGCCGCATGTTGTCCAGTTGGCGTTTTTCCAGGAAGGCATTTACGTCGCCGATGTGATCGTAGAGGTGGCGGTCGCGGAACTCGATGGTGCGGTTGGTCAAGCCCGCGAGAAATTCCCGGTCGTGGGACACCACTATCAAGGAGCCATCGTATTCCATCAAAGCCGCTTTGAGCACGTCTTTGGAGATGATGTCCAAGTGGTTAGTAGGTTCGTCGAGTACCAGGAGGTTGAAGGGGTTGAGCAGGAGGCAGGCGAGGGCCAAACGCGCGCGTTCACCCCCGGAAAGCACCGATACTTTTTTCTCCGCATCTTCCCCGCTGAACATGAAGGCACCCAGAATGTGGCGCACGCGGCTGCGCATTTCTGGCGGCGCGGCGTTTTCCATGGTTTCCAGCAGGGTATCGGTCGATTTTAGGGTTTCACTCTGGTTTTGGGCGTAGTAGCCAATTTTGACGTTGTGGCCCAGGTTGATTTTACCGCCGCTGTATTGAATTTCGTCCACAATGATTTTGGCCAAAGTGGTTTTGCCCTGGCCGTTTTGACCCACAAAAGAAACCCGGTCGCCCCGATCCATTTTGAAGTCTACCTTATCCAATATCAGGGACTCGCCGTAACGTTTTTCCAGTTTGTGTACTTCCACTACCACTTGCCCGGCACGCGGTGCAGCGGGGAAGCGGATGTTCATGGCCGCGATGTCCTCGTCGTCGATTTCGATGCGGTCAATTTTGTCCAGCTGTTTTTGCATGGACTGCGCCATTTTGGTCTTGGAGGCCTTGGCCATAAAGCGGCTGATGGTGCGCTCCTTGTCTGCGATGACTTTTTGTTGGTTGTCGAAGGCCGCGCGTTGTTTCTCGCGGCGTTCCCGGCGCATTTCTACAAACTTGGTGTAGGCCGCTTTATAGTCGAACACGTTGCCCAGTTCTACCTCAACGGTGCGGGTGGTCACGTTGTCCAAAAATTCCTTGTCGTGCGAAATCAGGATCACCGAACCCGTATAGTCCTTCAAAAAACTTTCCAGCCAGATAATCGACTCGATGTCCAAGTGGTTGGTAGGTTCGTCAAGCAGTAGGAAGTCGGGGCGGCCCAAAAGCATTTTGGCCAATTCCACCCGCATTTGCCAGCCCCCGCTGAACTCGTCGGTGAGGCGATCCAGGTCTTTTTGCTTAAAACCAAGACCTTTGAGTACGCGCTCGGCATCTCCTTGCACCGATTCACCACCAAGGTAGTGGAAGCGGTCGTTGACGTGAGCGAATTCCTCCAGCAGATCCATGTATTCCTGGCTCTCGTAGTCGGTGCGGGTTTCCACTTCTACTTGCAGTTCAGCAATGCGGGTTTCCAGATCTTTGGCTTCCGCAAAGGCAGTCATGGCTTCTTCGAGCACCGTCCGACCCTTGGGAATGTCCATCTCCTGGTGCAAAAAGCCGAGTGAAGAGCCATTGGGGCGTACCACTTTGCCTTCGTGGGGGCTCATTTCGCCAGCGATTATTTTGAGCAGGGTCGATTTCCCCGCACCATTTCTACCGACCAAACCCACTTTGTCTCTTTCGGAAATGGTGAGGTTGATGCGATTGAGTAAAATCCGGTCGCCGTACTGTACGTAAACGTTGGTGATGTTGAGCATAAAAAATGAATCTTGATTTCGGGGTGCAAAAGTACGTAAAAAAAAGGTTGAGAAGGTTGAGGGAAGTTGAGAAAGTTTAGTGCACCTTCATTTAAACTTTTTTAACCCGCTTTATCCAAGGTAAACCCAAAGGTAGAACCCAAATTCGGCGTCGATCTTACATTGATGGTTTGGGCGTGGGCTTCGACGATGTGTTTGACGATGGAGAGGCCCAGGCCGGAGCCGCCTTGGGTGCGTGAGCGGCTTTTGTCCACCCGGTAAAAGCGGTCAAAAACGTGGGCGAGGTGCTCTCTAGGGATACCAATTCCATTGTCAGCCACTTCGACCAATATCCGTTTGTCCATGTCGTAAAAAGCGATTTTGATGCGCCCGTTGGGGATGCCGTATTTGATGGAGTTGTGGATGAGGTTGATGAGCACCTGGCGAATTTTTTCGCGATCGGCTTTGACGCGGTAGTTTTGGTTGGCCCCTTCTTTAAATTCGAGGGAAATATTGCGCTCGGAAGCCTTGATTTCCAGGTCTTCGAATACTTCTTTACCGAGTTCTTTGATGTCAAAATTGGCCATTTCGAGCAGCATGTTGCCCGTTTCCAGTTTGGAGATGGTTTCCAAGTCCTGGATGATCGTTTGCAGGCGGTCGACGTTTTTGGACGCTTTTTTCAAAAAAGACAAGCTAAAAGCGGCGTCTTCCACCCCATTGTCAATTACCGATTCCAGGTAGCCCTGGATGTTGAAAATGGGCGTTTTGAGCTCGTGGGAAATGTCGCCCAAATAAGCCCGACGGTATTCACCCCAGGAGCGGAGCTGGTCAATTTCTTTTTGCTGATTGGCAGCCCAATCGGCCACTTGCTGGCCTACTTCTTCAAAGATCTTGGCGTCGGCGTTGATGGATTTGTTTTTTTCGGCTGGGTTGATTTTTTCTTGATGGATGGTTTTGTAGATGAGTTTGATTTTGCGGTAAATGTAGTTTTGCAAAAAATACAAAATCACCCGATAGGTCAACACAAAAAACAAGAGGACCCAAGTCAAATATTCCAACCAAGGGTAGGCATCCCAACGCAAAAACCGAACCATCAAAAAGATGACTATACCTACCGCAGTGATAAGGGCTGCTGAAGCAATGGCGATTTGCCGGGGCGTTGGGTTTTTAAGCATTAAAATTCAAATTTGTACCCGATTCCTTTGATGGTTTTGATGTAATCTTCGCCGATTTTTTCCCGAAGTTTGCGGATGTGCACATCGATGGTACGGTTACCAACAATAACATCGGTACCCCACACCTTGTTGAAAATTTCCTCGCGGGAAAACACTTTACCGGGTTTGGAAACCAGCAAAAACAACAACTCAAACTCTTTTTTGGCCAATTCGATCAATTCATCGCCACGTTGTACGCTGACCCGATCACGATCGATGGCCAGATCACCTACTTTGATGACGTCCAAACCTTCCTCTTGAGGGAGGCGATCCGAGCGCCGCAAAAGAGCTTTGATCCGGCTGATGAACACCCGGGGGCGAATGGGCTTGGTGATGTAATCGTCGCCACCAACATCAAGGGCAGCAATTTGGGAGTAATCCTCATCCCGGGCGGTCAAAAAGGCGATGGCAGTGCGGTCAAAGTCAGGTTTGCCACGCAATATTCTACACACCTCCACACCATCCATTTTGGGCATCATGATGTCCAAAATGATCAGATTGGGCTGCTCCTTTTCGGCCACAGCAACGGCTTCTTCACCGTCGGAGGCCGTTACGACCTGATAGCCTTCCTTTTCGAGGTTATACTGGAGGATCTCCAGGATGTCTGGCTCATCATCAACGATGAGAATTTTTATATTATCCATGCACAAAGGTTCAAAAAACTCGTGCAAAGCTATGATTAATCCAAGATGACCTAGATGCTAAGTAGTTTAAATAATTGTTAACCATTTAGATTGTCGACGATGACCTGGTATATCTTGTCCAATCTTTCCGGGTCTTGACGCAGTATATCCATGGTTTTGGTCAATTCTTCCTCCGATGTTTCGTACAATTGGTAAATTTCCTCGTAGTACACTTTTTTGAGGCTGTCCTTTTGAATGCCATACACGTCTTGTAGCGCTGCCTCGGCATAGTGTGCATCGGTGAGGATTTGGATCAATTGTTTTTCAGGAATAGGGAGCTTTTTTTGCCCAACGTTACAGGCAAAGAGGGGGAGCAAAAACAATAAAAGGCTTATGCACAAGCGATTCATCAATGCAAGAATTGTTTAGGATAATAAAATGCGGTCAGTCGACCACTGTTTTCGCCAAATTCCTTCCACGAGTTGATTTTGGCATCTACTTGACAGACCCCACAAGTGGGAATATTGTCGATGAAATCTTCCGTAAAAAGATTGGCAATGAAGGTAAACGTGGGGTTGTGCCCAAAAATGGCCACTACGTGGGATTCGTCCGACAGGCCATTGATGACGCTGATTACATCTTCCGACATGGCTTCATACAGACGGGGTTCCAAAACAATCTTCTCAGGTGGCAAACCAAGCGCTGCAGCAAAAAAAGTAGCCGTCGTAAAGGCTCTTTTGGCTGGACTGCTGACGATGAGGTCGATATTTGTGTTGAGCTGTTTGAGTTTTAAACCCATTTGAGGGGCATCGCGCAGGCCGCGCTCATTGAGCGGACGATCCAGGTCGCTAACGGAAGGATTATCCCAACTGGACTTGGCATGACGAACAAAAAAAACAGTTTTCATAAAGCAGAAGGATTAATAGTGTGCAGTTAAATTAACATTGTGGCGTAGAATTAACATTGCACATCAAGAGCATATTTATATTTCAAAATCCAGACCACGGTAAACAAGGTCCATGTACTTCATCTTTTGCAGTTCTTCATAACGCGCCTTGTCAAAACTGTACAGTTTCGCTGGGCGATGAGAAACGCCTTCTTGAATGCCCACTTCCTTCAATACATCCATTTTTTGGATTCGGGTACGAAAATTACGTTTGTTCAAAGGCAAATCCTTGGGCAAACCCAAAATGGTTTCGTACAGGTTCTGCAATTGAGTCAAGGTAAATTTTTCAGGCAGCAACTCAAAACCAATGGGCTGGTAACGCACCTTGGCACGCAGGCGATTCAGGGCAGTTTCCAAAATTAACTCGTGGTCAAAAGCCAATTGTGGGAGTTTCGTAATGGAAAACCATTCAGCCGATTGTGCATCAGTAGAGGGCGTCACTGGGTGTTCGGTCAAATTGACGAGCGCATAATAAGCTACACTAATCACTCGGCCCCGAGGGTCGCGGGCTGGTGCGCCAAAAGTAAACAGCTGCTCAATAAATACGTCTCGAACCCCCGTTTCTTCTTCCAATTCGCGCAAGGCAGCAAACTCCAGGTCTTCTTCCAAATCAACAAAACCACCCGGTAGTGCCCACTGCCCCTGGAATGGATCGTGCCCCCGTTGAATAAGGAGTACCTTGAGCACTTGAGATTCATCGAGGCCAAAAATGATACAGTCTACTGTAACGGATGGCCGTGGATATTCATAGCAATATTTCATTGTGCAAATTCCAGGTTCATAAGGCCTAGATCACAATTGACATGGCGATCTAGGTCTCAAAGTACAATAAAACGCAATTTAGCTCTTTAGGGCGATAAAAAAATAAGTGTTTCATTTTGTCAAAGAATTGAATAAGTAAGCGGTTCATTTTGAGATTCTTATCCAATTCTTTGACGCAGAGAAAATGAACATTTATTTTTGCCCTACTACTTTTGTGCGAAATGCTGCTTCAAATCGAACAAATAACGGTCCAAGCCATGGACAAAGTGTTCTTTGGTACCACTAAACAAGGCTTGTTGTTGTAAGGATCTTGCTCGTACCTGGTGGATGTCTGGCACAGCGTACACCAGATTTCCCGATCTAAAAATGGGCACAAGCAGATCTTCAGACTGAGCAGAAGAGGGTAGGGGATCTGCTTTTCCCGTTTGTAATTCAATGACTTCGGTAGTGGGTTCAGCCTGGGTGGCATCATACAGCACATCGGCCAATGGTTTACCTGATTCATCGAAATAACGCCGCACCTGGTGGATGCCTGGGTTGGACATTTTGTACAAATCTTCGGATTTCTTGATGCGGTATTCCCACGTTCCGTCTTTACCCTGGATCGCTGCTAGTTTGTACACGCCACCCAATGCAGCTTGGGTGCCGCCCGTGATGAGCTCGGTGCCTACTCCCCAGACATTGATGGCCGATCCTTTGTCTTTGAGGCTATTGATCGAATTTTCGTCCAGGGAGTCGCTGGCTACGATGCTTGTTTCGGTAAAACCAGCATCGTCCAAAATTTTGCGGGCCTTTTTGCTCAGTTCACAAAGGTCACCACTGTCCAGGCGAATGCCGAGCAGCGTATGGCCCATGCTGCGCAATTCTTTGCCCACCTCAATGGCATTTTTAACCCCCTCGATGGTATCGTATGTGTCAACCAGGAAAATACAATTGTTGGGCATAGCATTGGCAAAGCTGCGGTAAGCCTCCTGCTCGTCGCCGTAGCTCATCACCCAACTATGGGCGTGAGTGCCGCGTACAGGGATGCGGTAGTACTTACCCGCCAGTAGATTGCTGGTGGCATCGCAACCGCCGATGTAAGCTGCTCTGGAGGCAGTGAGGGCCCCATCTAATCCTTGGGCCCGACGCAAACCAAATTCCAGAATTTGATCTCCTTGCGCTGCCTGCACGACGCGAGCCGCTTTGGTGGCAATCAAGGTGGAAAAATTGATCAGGTTGAGTAAAGCCGACTCTACAATTTGAGCTTGCAACAGTGGGCCTTCGATCCGCACAAGTGGCTGATTGGGAAAAACCGCCGTGCCCTCGGGAATGGCATCCACATGGCATTTGAATTCTAGCCGCTGGAGGTAGTTCAAAAAACTGATCTCGAAAAGCGGCTGTCCATCGGCACCTTTTAATGAACCGAGGTAGTGAATGTCTTCCACCGTAAAGCGAAACTGTTGCAGGTAATCAATGGCCAGTCCAAGACCCGTTGCTATGGCATATTGGTTGGCGAAAGGGTTCCGGCGATAGTACAATTGGAATAC
>JAIXOO010000427.1 GCA_027486765.1 Saprospiraceae bacterium | reverse complement strand
GCATACTTACAATGAGCTGAGACCTCATAGTTCAATTAAGTTTTTGACACCTAAAGCCTTTGAAGACAAGCATAAAGAACTCTACTTTTCAGCGGTTGCGGCTTAGGGGAAGTGGACATCAAGACCAAAGTTGGCGATACGAGGTACCTGATGAGGCAGCACAAGCCCTCCTGTCCACTTCCCACTAGGCGCAACCAAAAAGGAGTAGAAAATTGTTAAAAATTTTCTAACTTTAAAAACAAAAAAGAATGCGCAGGAGTAAATTCAGCGAAAGTCAACGGTTGGCCATTCTAGCTGAACAAGACGGCGGCAAAAGCGTCGAAGAAATCTGTCGTAAACACCAAATTCCCATTGTCGAAATTTCAAAAAAAGTTTTCACAGCAATTGTGGAAAATAAAGTCGAAGGGTGGTCTAAAAATTTGCCTTCCTAACCCTATTCCTTGGAATTTCCCCACCTAAACCCATATTTTTCAGCAGTTTTCAAATTCTGTCTGGCAAGAAATTTATTCCTGTCAGTAAGCGTCTTTCTGCCCTCAAGAATGTCTACCATAAATTGATATTTGTAAGCATCAAGTCTTTTATTTTTCTTGTCCCATTGAACGATTTTATCAATCAATTCTAAAGTGATTTCCACTTCCTCTTTTGCACTCCTATTATGATCTTCGTTGAAAAAATCATCCATGTCGAAAAATAGTTCAGGGTTGAGACTTACAACCATATTTAGTATAGCTTCTCCTTGATTTCTCTCAATATCAGTAATATTTCGATTGCTTCTAATTTTACTGCTCAAAGTAGAAACTATATTACATTCATAATGAGAGAGACTTTGCGTTTCTCGGCCCCAGTCTTCCACTTTTTTCCAGGTCTTTATGTGAATTGACTTAAGTCTGCCAATAGAGGCTTCAATTACAGCTTTTTGAGTATCCTCTTCATCTAATTTTTTTCTCTTTTCGGATGATTTGGTTTCTAAATCTAAATCCTCGAAATCAATATCGAAATCTTCGTTCTTTATAGCATTCCAACATTCTTCTTTCTTGGCCCACTCACCATATAAAGACCCGGGTGCTTTGGATTTTATAAAACCTTCAATCTTTGACATTATTTCATGAAGTTTATTTTTGAGAGTACTACTAAGAGATTGCTGTTTCCATATTTTGAATAAGTCGAGTCTGTAGTCCAATTTAAAACCTAACCAGGCTAAGGAATATGGAACTGTGATATAACGCATATCCCCGATAGCATTGGGTTTTACACCATAAACTTTTTCACTAGTAGAAAATAAAATTGCTTTGGCTATGGCGTCTTCAAACCAGATATTATCAGGTTTGACACTAAAGTTATAATTCAGAAATTGAGCATAGTTTTTCTGCCCTCCCCTTACGACGATATGTGGGCCTATTACTAACTTCTTTCCAGAATAAACTTCCATATAAGAATTAATATATTTCGCTAAAGACTCTTTGGTAAACATTTGACCTCTAGGGTTCTGTTTGTCAAACTGCTTTCTTTTTGATGGTGTTACACCAAACCGAATGCGCTCATTTTTGTATTGCCCTCTTGAGCGCTCAAAGAACCAACGTGTTTGATTGGTTTCACCTGAAACTGGGGGAGCCCAAACCGTTCTTGATAATTTTTCCAATAAGACATGATTTTCGCGATTTGAGCTTAAATCAGCGGTAGAGACTTTATTTTGCGTATTCGCATATTCGGCGATTCTCCCTACGATTTTAGAAAAATTACTCCTGTCTTTTACAATCGTGAGTTTAACCGGGACAAATACTTTAGAAATGTCCACTTTATCTTTTTTCCAAGTATGATAAATAGACGCTGTGGTTTGGCCACCATTTACTATTTGAAAATCCTTTATTTGGCCAAATGCCTTCCCTTGATTGTCTGGCAAGTCTATTATGGTTACCTCTTCTGCTGTCGCTGCAATACCATTGTTAAAAGCCATAAACATGTGCTGTTCAGTTAGGATGGTATTTCTTATGCCTTTATTTATCTTCCCTGTGAATTGAAGGAATGATCGTACATTTTGCTCTAGCAATCTTGCCCCATATTGTTCATAAATATCAACTAAGGCAATGCCAGGAATAATTGCCAACCAGGATTGGTAATGGGAATTTTCAATTTCATTAGCAATGCAAGGGATTCTATAACCAGATTGTTCAAAATTGATTTCGATTGGAATTCTTGACTTATCCGAAAGGTTAAAGAGATAATTGATGTCAATTACTCTGTAATAAACAGGATAACCGGCGATTGTTTCAGAAATTTTCAAATCTGCTTTTACTTCTCCATTGGTAATTAAAAAAATGTTTACTCGCGTCAAATACTCCTTTACTTCTGGAACATTGGCTAATGTATGAGCAAGATCAAAAATCTCGGAACTTTCTTCTATCTCATTTACATAATCTTTATAAACTGCATTTCTGAAAAATTTTACTGCCCTTTCAATTGCTTTTTCTGCTTCACCTTTTGTGGTGCTTTGAATAGTAGATTGCCCCCCATTATATAGGGTCACAAACAAATCAAGAGTTTCGTAATTTTCATAAAGTGAGTAGCCATTGATTTTATGCTCAACACCTCTTTTACTAATCTTTTCATCAAAACATACGCGGTAATTTTCAGTTTCGCCAGCATCAGATAAAAAAGAAAGGGCTAACTCTGTAAAAACCTGTTCGGGATTTGTTCCTTCTTCTTCTGAGACCAGAATGGCATTTATTTCCTCTTGTTGGTCGATGTAAAATCGGCTAAGTTCTTTATTTCCCATTTGAATCCAATTTTATTTCGCTAAACAAGGATTGTTGATCTATTTTCCATTCTTCCGATTCAGATAGAACAATTGAGTATTTTACATCCCCGACACCAGTGGGAATTTGATTTTCAGTGATTCTTGGAAAATTTCCAGAAACACGATAAAGGTTTTCCTGACGGATAGTATATCCAACCTCATCGTATAATGCCCTATGAACTTCATAGTAACCAGCTTCCAATAGTTTCATTTTAAACAAATTTGAAGCAATTGTGCTATCAATCAATAGTTTTGAAACTTCGTCAATGAGAGTGTTTAATGATTCTCCATGACCAATCCTGACCTCTAGTGAGAGATGGTAAAGGAATATTTTTTCAATAAGGGAATCATCTAATTGCCTTTCACTAGCGATATGAATTTTCTGATGATTATTCCCATGTGTAGTTTTCACCTCTACCCCCCAATTAGAATACTGAAAATCTTGGATTGATTTTTCTGGCCCTAGCCAAGATTGGACACAATAGTTTTTATCGGATGAATTGTTTAAGAAAATACGTAAGAAATAAATTTCTCCATAAAGACCTCTCTGGGCTTCGTCTGATAAGCCTTGTTTACCCACTTTTTCAAACAAGGACTGCCATTTAGCTAATCTTTCGAGTAGTTTTTCTACTAAGGTTTTCTCGGTAGTTGTTTCCGATACTCCAAAAATTAAATCTTCGCAAAGAGTAGCGAATATATCTTTATGCTGATTGTTGAGTAAAAGTATTAATAAAAACTTCTTTGACTTGTCTGTTTCGAAAGGAAGTGTTTCAATTTTGATGTCTTTGAATTTATTCCATTGACCTTCATTGAAAGGGAATAAAGCACTTATTCTAAAGGCAATACACCTTAGGTTTTCTGGAGACTTTAAAGCAATAAAAACGTCAGGTAGTATTTCTGCCGCATACCGCTTGTAAATTAAAGCAGAGTGAGTCAAAGAGTCACTTTCCAGGTCTGTCCAAATTGATTCAATCTTCGTCATATCCATAGTCTTCATCTTCTTCGGTATCTTGCTCATAACTGAATTGTGGGAGTAACTCTTCATTTACCGCATAAGATACTGGTGCATTAAATTTACTCTTTGGAAAACTGATAGCATATCCAACAAATGGATTAGTTTCTTCAGGCAATGGAAAAGATGTTAAACTTTTTTTTGGATCCAACAGATAAATTAAAAGCAAAGGATTTTTGGGGTCACGTAGTTCATTCCTTACAATTTGTCCATTAGGATACGAAGCTACACCTGGTTTTTTTCTACGCTTATTGGTTAATTCAAGAGCTCTGTCCTTTTCCTCCTTGGTAAAATCAACAAACTCATCCGGAGGGCTTATGATATGGGATTTTCTTAAATAATATATTTGTTCATTTGAATTTTTTTCACTTCCATCCTCAGTTCTTATCCATTGACCAATAGAAATATTTTTACCATTTATGGTCATTGTGGAGTTATTTATCGCATCACGTTTAGACATGAGAGCTACTCTCCAATCTGTCAATTCACCATTTTTTAGTTGCGCATTAATGAATTGTGTTATTTTTCTTGGTTCGGCCTTTTTAAGGTTTTCGACTGATTGAATTCCTTCAAAGAAATTGATTATTTGATAAGCCGGAATATCAAACCAAACCATATTATTATCTATTTTGTCAAAATTTGCAGGTAGTTTTGAAATAAAATTTCGCAGTGCGTTGAAATTATTCTCAATAACTGGTATTTCTTTTTTAAACTCGTAAGATTCAACCAACCTGCCTGCCCAAGAAATTTGAACTGTTGTCGCATTGCGCATTTTATTAATTGCTGATATCATTAATCCATCAGGAGATGTTCTAACTTTTAAGGCATATTGTTCAGGAGTAGACCCTGCAATACTTGACATGTAATCAAATTCTTCTCTTAATTCTTCTGAAGCAAGAGTTATATGACAAAACCATTCGTTTAATTCCCTGCTTGTAAAAAGACGGCACAAATCTACATAACCGCCACGATAACCGAACCATCGCCCCATTTGCATAAGGGTGTCATACATTTTTGAAGCTCGTAAATAGTAGCTTACTGATAGACCTTCCAATGTCAAGCCCCTTGATAATTTATTTCCTCCAACTGCAATTACAGATAGCCCATTTTTGTGGTCAAAATAGTCAAGAGCTTCACCTGAACCGCCATGGATTGATTTGACTTTAATGCGTGAAACAGCATCATTTAAATGCTGCAAAACTTCGCTCCATTTATGGATTTGTATTTGCGAATCTAGGCTTTTGAGTTCGGAATCAATAATTTGTTGTGAAACTGAAACAAAAGATTTGTAGCCATTCTCATCTTGGTCATAAGTTTGCTTGAACTCTTTGATAATTGAAGGGTCATTTTGATCAATTCCTCTTCTGTAATAAATGAATTGGTTCGATACTAGTTCTGCAATATGATCCTGCCAACGCTTAAAACGAGATACATGAACCAGCATTGAATTATGGACGTTTGTTTGCCCTCTTAATCGCCTTATCGCACAAGTAATGACGAAACAACGAATGGCTTTTTTTAAGGATTCAGGAAGTGAGGAAGGTAGCTGATCATCCTTTTTATGTTTATCTGGTACAAAATCTCCGTAATCATCTATTCTCGTTACAATTGGGAGGACACTATCAGACGTTTCATCTTCTTCTAAAGGGCTGAAACCAAAAACTTTTTCTGGACCAATATAATTTGAAGGCGCAGGGATGTTCTTTATAAAGTTCCTTGGAAATAAATTTTGGTCATCCAAGGGTATAAATATGTTGGCAAATGGGGTTGCCGTATAACCTACATATGCATTTTTTCCAAAAAGGTTTAATATTTGAGTAATCCAGCCATTGATAGAACTTTGCTTTTCAGGGTCATTTGAAATATTAATAGAAGCGTTATCTGCTTCGTCATCGATCAATAGTAATGATTTGTTTCTAATGACTCTACTAAGTTCTGTATCATCACTTGCTTGGGCAGCCAGCCAATGATAAATTCGTCTAAGCACGTACGGGTTCTTCTTTATTATAGCAACAATTGGTTCTTTTGTGTCAAAGTTCAGCCCTATTGCATTTGCAGCGCCTTGAGTAAAATCGCCCTTCTCAAGACTTGAGGTCAATGAATGTGCCACATTTGTTTTTCCAAATCCAGGTTTGCCTACACCAATTTTAATGCTCTGTTGGTTAAGTGCTCTTGTATGCTGAGTATCAAATCCTAAAAAACTCTCATCTATTCTTAATTGGGTTTGACTTCTCAAATTGTTATGTATCCCAGCCATAACTACAATCAAACCAAAGCCTGCATCCGCAGCTTTGCATATCAACCCAGTGTAATTTGCAGTTTTCCCGGATTGTACTTGACCAACCACCAAACCTTTCTTGTTTACCTTAATTTTCAAAGTTGGATCAAAAAGGTTATCCAAAATATCATTTGTCAAGTCATTAAGACGATCTACAATTTCTGGTGCAAATCCTTTTTCTTCTTCGAGGTATTGTCTGTAATTTCCCCAAAACCCATTAGAAAAATCAATTGATCCTTTTTTTTCATCTAGCCAAGGATTATTTTCCTCTTCTTTTACAATTGAACGCCATTCGTCTTGTCTAATCGTAAATAATTCTTCTATTTTTCGGATTAACATTTGCCTGCTATCTGCAATAGGTAATCCCATTTTTAGAAATGTATCAACTGCGTTTTCAACTTCTTGAATGGTTACAGAAGTTTTACCCATTAGTAATTGACGGATTATTTTGATTGGATCTATGTTACTCATTTGCTAAGAAATTAATGTACTGTGGATAAAAATTAAAGGGCTCGGTGTTTAGTATTCTTGCCTTTGCTTTTTCAACCGATAAGCCACTGGAGACAAACCCATCAAAAAGCTTTTGCATTGCTTCTTGAATGGCATTATTGTCTACCCCTTCAAATGGTTGCCCGTGTGGTTTTTCGTTTTCGTTCTCTTTCAGCGTGATTAAAGGAACAGGAATAGTTTCCTCAATAAACTGAATCAACTTTTCAAGTTCTTTTTTTAAATCTCCGGATTTGGAAAGTAATTCATGGACTAAAGGATGGTTCCGATTGACTTTATAAAAACGTTTGCCATGCCTTGCCCTTTCTTCCCAAAAAGGAAAGTATTCATCGGATGCTAACTTTCGTTTAAGTACTTTACCCTTGTGTCGATACACTTCCACGGCTTGGTTTCGTACATCTTTTGCAAGTGCTAAAATTTGTTCACGATAAATGGAAGGTGGTCTGGCAAAAGATTTTTTGATATCGATTTGCCACTCACTATCAAAATTGTTAGGCAATTCAATTTTAATCCTACAAAGGTCATAATGCGGTTCTCGTTTAAATAGCCCTAGCCAATCGCCCGCGACTAAAAGCCTACGATTTCGGTAAACATAAAAGCCTTGATGAGCTGTCCAATTATCCTTTGGGCCCTTTCCATAGTTGTATTTTTCTGCTGAAAGTTTAGAACGATGTGGCAAAACAAACCCCTTAATTCTAATAGAATCACCCTCTAGTCTCATTTCAGGCTTAGTTTGTAAGCCATCCATTCCTATCATAAAAGGATCCCAAGATTTAATCAGACGATCACGGAAATAAATTTTTAAACCATCATCTATGTATTTGTGAAAAACCATAGATAAGTGGGATTTGAGGGAGTCCATGACGCCCAAAAACTTACTTTTTGCTTCTTGATTGTCTTCTGATGTACCTCTTGTAAGCCTATCTAAATCCCACCAAATAACACAGGTGCCAGTTTTTAAGGATTCAACCTTTTTAATCCAATGGTCTTGGTTTGGAATAAATCGAACTAATTTCCACGCTTTTTCTTGGGTTACATAGTCTAAATCCCAAGTCCAAAATGCAGGTTTGCAATCAGACGCCCTTGAAACAACTGTAAATTTTTTTGATTGTGAAAAAGAAGCTGTCTTCAATCCCAATCCAAACCTGCCTAAATCGTCACTAGCTCTCTCATCTAGAGGGTTTTTACTGCCAGGGCGCATGGCCTGAATAAGCTCATCATTACTCATTCCAATCCCATCATCCAGAATAGAAAGAGTTGTGTTCGAACCGCTCCAATCGTAATCTATCCAAATGTTCTTAGATTTAGCAGCTACGGAGTTGTCAATAATATCAGCAATTGCAGTTTCGATGGAATAACCTATTGCTCGAAAGGTTTGAATCATCGAACTAGCTTCTGGCTCAGCAGAAGTTGATTGTATGTTAGAGTAATCAATCATTGCCTTTGAGTGCTTTTAAAATTTCTTTGCCAATTATTTTTGCCATTAAAGGAGGGACAGCATTTCCAATCTGTTTGAATGCAGGAGTTCTATTAAAGCCTTCTTTTTCTCCTTCAAAATAATAGTCATCTGGAAAAGATTGTAAACGAGCAGCTTCTCTTACAGTGATCGACCTATTTTGTTCTATATCCGGATGAATAAAATAATGCCCATCTTTTGCAATATGTGCAACTACAGTTTGTGAGTAAGGTAAATTAGCTGCTACAACCTTAAATCTATCATAGAATGAAGTACGATTTTGATGCGTTTTAAGTTGTTCTGGTAAGTCATTATAGTTTAATCTCTCTTGTTCTTTTTCCCATTTCTGAACGGCAATTTTGTAAATCTCTTTGTCTTGTTCATTATGTGGTCTAGCAACATGTTGCGTTAAAACATCAATACCATTGCGTAAAGAATGAAATTCTAGGTATTCTGTAGCTTTGGTCCTGTATTTTAAAAATTTATCAATTCCTTGTCCAGCATCTATTATTGGTAAATCGGTTAATAAATCCTCAACAAGGTAGTTGCCTGGAGTCTTAATATCTTCAAGATCTGGAATGTTTAATTTTGTACTTTCTTGCCATCCGAGAATAATAATCCTCTTTCTGTTTTGAAGCACGCCAAAATTTATCGCCTCAATGGTAAACAATTTTATTTGATAGCCTTTTGCATTAAAAAGCTTCTCCATTTCAGAAAGATAATGCCCTTTTTTTGCTGATTTTAGCCCTAAAACGTTTTCAAAAACAAACATTTTTGGCTGATATTTTTCCAGATAAGCAGAGTATTGGACAAATAGGTAGTTTCTTGGATCGCCCTCCATTTTAGTTTTCGACCTTGACCTTCCTGCTACAGAATACGCTTGGCAAGGCGGCCCTCCAATAATCAAATCCACCGCCCTTTTTCCTAAACAACTGTCAATTTGGCTAAAAATTAAGTTATTGTTTTCGTCCCCAATAGAAAGATTTATAACCGATGCTAAAATTTCGTTTGGAACATTATCGTAAAGTTCTGCACGAGTAATTTCTCCCTTAAGATATGAAATGTAGATTTCATGTTTATTGTTGGACTTTAAATAATGATACGCAGCTCTAGTCTTTAGAGTATTACATGCGGATTTTTCGATTTCAACATGCGCAATCGGCTCAAATCCAGCTTGAATAAATCCTTCTGAAAGCCCTCCCGCTCCTGCAAATAAGTCAATGAAATTATAATCCATTACATTAGTGTCTGTAGGTTCAACATTAGATTATTGAGCTGTGCTTCAGCAAAATCTAGAGCCATTTCGTTGCGAAGCGACCGCTTGTGTATTAGGGCAGCAAATCTACCTAAATACGTGATTTGGATTCTATTCTTGATGTTCATTCTGCACATAGTGATTGTCTTTTAATGTTGACCGCACTAATTCAGGGTTTACGCAAATGTGGTTTGAAAATCCTAATTCGAAAAGATTGGAACAAAACTCCCTCCGCGAGGCATAGTAATAAATTAACTGATATGGTGTTACCTCCTATTCTTGGCTCTCTTTTTTAGCTAACGTATTTTAGCAACGATATTACGTTCGTTTACAAAGATAGCATCTTTAATCAAATATAGCAACTTACAAACATGTTAAATGTTCGAATCTGCAACAGATTCATTGAGTAGCTAGTCCAGATCGCCCAATCAACAAAGTTAGTCCACCACTCCCCTACCCCTCCCGAATCATCAATTTTCACCGTTCAATCTCCGCCACCAGTTCCGCTTCCGTTGGTAGATAAGGCAGGTATTTCGTAGCAAAAAGCTATTCTGACTGACCAACTTTGTTCAGTAGCTTCTTTGAGGCAGAACAGTTGAGTATACTGATTTTAAACACTAATAATCAATTAAATATAAAAGCACATTAATTGTGCGAGCACCGTGCGCATAAAGTCATCAGGGAGAAGCTGAGCACCATATAAGACGCACGGCCGTGCGTCTCTACAATCCGGGATCATCCATCATTTTTTGTGTTGCCACGATTTTACCAATACCTCTTAGCCACTTCCATTTCTTAACCCAAGTCAATGCATCCAAAAAACCATCCCCCTACTTTTGTGTCATGAAAAAATCAAGCACAACGATGCGCGCTGACATGAAAGCCATTGAGTATCTACAATACGGAGAAGCCGCTGTACTTCAACTCAATGAAGTCGCCAAACCCTCCCCAAAGCCCACGGAGGTACTGATCCGAAACCATGCCAGCACCGTCACCGCAGCGGACATCATGATGCGGAACGGAAAGCCCCTGATTGGTCGGCTTTACCTGGGATTGAACAAACCCAGCAGAACCATTCTGGGGTTTGAATTTGCTGGCGAAGTGGTCGAAGTAGGCGCTGAGGTTACCCTGTTCAAACCTGGCGACAAGGTTTTTGGCGGTACCACTACCTTGGGTTGCTACGCGGAGTATGTCTGTGTGAGTGAACATGACGTGATTACAACCATGCCCGAAAACCTCAGCTATCAGGAGGCAGCCCCGGTCAGTGGAAGTGCCATCACGGTATTGAATTTTTTGAAAGGCCTGGCCAACATTCAAGCCAATCAGCAGGTGTTGATCAATGG
>JAIXOO010000469.1 GCA_027486765.1 Saprospiraceae bacterium | reverse complement strand
GTGGAATACCCCGTGCCCGCTAAAATGCAGGATATGGTAGTGGTTGTCTTTTAGTTTTTGGCGCAGATTGGCCAGGGAGCCATCTTCCGTGAAGTCGATCTGCACCTGCCCAGTTTCAAAAAGGTTGCCACAGGCCCGCAGAATGGCGAGTTCTTCTTCTTCAAAGGAAAGGCGGCTGCTCACCGAACTGTCTTCGGGGCAAGACACCATCACCAGGATTTTGAGCGGCAAGGGGTTGTCGGGCACATAGTTGGGGCCAGGGGCGAGGGTGTTTTTGCTCAAATACAACCGCTCCTGACCAGCGAGCGCCAGTTCCCAGGGCAGGTTGAGGATGCGGCTATCGGGGTGTTGCAAGGCCAGTACCCTCTGTGTATAGGGATCGGCCATGCATGCCGCCCAAGCGGGCTGGGCATGTAGGATGCTGCTCAATTGCTGCTTGATCGCTTCATGCGGAGGATGCGCAATGGGCTGGGCTTTTTCGAGTAGCTTGCCCAAGGACTCGTGCAGTTGCAACAGTTCTTTTTCCTGCGCTGCATCCAAGCTGAGGGAAATGGGAAAATAAGTGGTCATTCGTCAGGGTTTGTTCCACGCAGGGTACTTCCGGTATTTTTTAATTGGATGGTGTTGGGTAGGGTGACCTGGTTTTCGGTGCTGCAATTGGGGCAGGTTTTGGTCAGGGTGTCCTGATCACTGCTTCCATTACGTGTGGGCTCTTTGAGGGTAACTCTGATCGGAAATTTTACCTTACAACTATGGCATTCAATATTGATTACTTTTTCCATGTACAGGGTTTGTTGATGATCAATTGGCAAGTCAATATAGTGAAAATTCATCAGTTGTCAAATGCTTATTTTGACACTTCGCGTCTTTTTCAGAAAGCGACAACAATAGATTTGAGGTAAGTTGACCATCAATTTCTTGATAATCGACCTACCTCAAGTCTAATCCCCCCCAAAAACAACAATGCCCAATCAAACGCACCCGCGTCTAATTGGACATTGTCTGGCCACCTGTGCCTTATTCACCTAAGCCGAACCAATTTTAGCTCAACTTCTGCTTGATCTCAACAATTTCGTACGCTTCAACCACGTCACCTTCTTTGATGTCGTTGAAGTTTTTGATCGACATACCGCATTCCAAACCGGATTTCACTTCACGCTGGTCTTCTTTGAAACGTTTCAAGGAAGCAACTTCGCCGTGAGCACCTTCGCGGGTTGGGAAGACTACGATGCCATCGCGTACCACGCGGATGTGGCTGTTCCGGGTAATTTTGCCCTCGGACACCAAACAACCGGCAATGGTTCCCACTTTGCTGATCTTGTACACCTCGCGGATTTCCACCAAACCAGTGATTTTTTCTTCCTTGGTTGGTTCAAGCATGCCTTCGATGGCCGCTTTAACCTCTTCAATGGCTTCGTAGATGATGGAGTAGGTTTTCACTTCCACCCCTTCACGTTCAGCAACTTTACGCGCACTGGAGGAAGGACGTACCTGGAAACCGATGATGATGGCGTCGGAAGCCGAAGCCAGCAGGATATCCGCTTCGATGATCTGACCAACGGCCTTGTGGATCACATTGACTTGGACCGATTCGATCGACAGTTTGATCAAGGAATCCGCCAAGGCTTCTACTGAACCATCCACGTCCCCTTTCACAATCAAGTTCAACTCCTTAAAGCTGCCCAGGGCCAAACGACGACCAATTTCGTCGAGTGAAATCCGCTTGGTAGCCCGGTTGGCCTGCTCGCGGGTAATCTGTGAACGCTTGGAGGCGATTTGACGCGCTTCCTGGTCGTTTTCGTATACCTTGAACAAGTCACCCGCCTGTGGCGCGCCACTCAAACCCAATACCATGACTGGGGTAGCAGGCCCTGCTTCAGTTACCCGTTTGCCGCGCTCGTTGAGCATGGCCCGTACTTTACCCGAAAATTCACCCGCTACAAAAGTTTCCCCTACTTTGAGGGTACCATTTTGTACCAGCATTTTGGTCACATAACCCCGGCCTTTGTCCAAAGTGGCTTCCAATACCGTACCAGTAGCACGGCGATTTGGATTGGCTTTGAGTTCGAGCAATTCTGCTTCCAGCAGGATTTTTTCCATCAGTTCAGGAATGCCGTGGCCGGTTTTGGCTGAAATGTCCTGGGATTGGAATTTACCCCCCCAGTCTTCCACCAAGATGTTCATGCCAGCCAGTTCTTCCTTGATCTTCTCGGGGCGAGCACCAGCTTTGTCCACCTTGTTGATGGCAAAAACCATGGGTACCCCGGCAGCTTGTGCGTGGCTGATGGCTTCACGCGTTTGAGGCATGATGCTATCGTCCGCGGCGATGATGATGATGGCAATATCGGTTACCTTGGCACCCCGCGCACGCATGGCCGTAAAGGCTTCGTGACCCGGTGTATCCAGGAAGGTAATTTTGCGATGGTCTTCCAGTTCTACTTCGTAGGCACCGATGTGCTGGGTGATACCCCCGGCTTCACCCGATACTACGTTGGCGCTACGGATAAAGTCGAGCAAGGAGGTCTTACCGTGGTCGACGTGACCCATTACTGCGACGATTGGTGCGCGATTCAGCAGCGTATCCGGTGCATCCGGTGCTTCGATTTCTTCACCAACCTGATCTTCTACCGAGATGAATTCAACCTCGTGTCCAAACTCACCAGCTACCAATTCGATGATTTCCGCATCGAGGCGCTGGTTGATGGATACGATTACGCCTAGGCTCAAACAAGTGGTGATTACTTCGGTCACTGCCACGTTCATCACACTGGCCAACTCGGATACCGAGATGAACTCGGTTACCTGCAGTTTGCCGCCTTCGGCTTCCTGTTCCAGGATTTCCTGGCGTTCGCGGAAGCGATCCCGTTTATCCCGTTGCAACTTCTGGCGCTTTTTCTTTCCTCCACCGGAAAGACGGGCCATGGTTGCCTTGATTTTTTCTTCAATTTGGCGCTGTGATACTTCGCCATTATTTTCTTGAGGAGCAGGACGGTTTCCAGTGCCGCCGCCTTGTTGATTGGGGCGTTGCTGTGGACGTCTGTCGTTGTTGTTATTGTTGCCGCCGCCGCCTTGTGGATGTGGGCGTTGGCCTTGGCCGCCGCCGCCACCACGGTTGTCTGCACCACGGTTATCTCCGCCTTGGTTTTGGCCTTGACCCTGTTGACCTTGACCGCCACCACCTTGACCTTCTTGGCCAGGAGTAACCTTTTTGCGTTTGCGTTTGCGTTTTTTCTTTTCCGCTTCGGAAAGGGCGTTGCCGGGAGGATTGGCGCCACCACCTTCAGTTTGTGGACGGCGGTTTTGCCCGTCTGGACTGTTGGGTTGGCCACCATTGTTGGGGCGATTGCGGTTGTCGCCGCCGCCGCGGTTGTCGCGGTTTTGGTTGCCACCGGGGTTGTTGCCACCAGCACCTTGGCCCTGACCCTGGCCTTGATTGCCTGGGCCACGGTTTTGCTGGCCGGGCTGATTGCCTCCGCCTTGGCCTTGGGTTGCTGGGCCACGGTTTTGTTGGCCGGGTTGATTGCCCCCTCTGCCTCTAACAGGTTCTTTGCCTTTTTCAGGCTTTTTGCTACGTGGACGTTCGAACTTATCAGTATCGATCTTGCCCAAAATTTTGAGTCCACGCAATTCGGGGGTTTCGGCCCGAAAATTATCTCCACTATTGCCATTTGGTGCATCAACCTCAGCTGTTGGAGGTGTTTTGGCATCAGGTGTAGCCGCAGTTGGAATTTCACTTAAAGGAGGAGTACTAATCACGGTCGCTTGTGGTTGTTCAAGGGGCTTTTCTTTAGCTGGCTCGGATGTGCGTTTCTCTTCTACGGGAGCAACAGCATCTTCACGGGGAGTGGACTTCTCCTCAATGGGCGCCGGAGTTTCTTCCTTGCGCTTGTTGGCAGGTTCATTACTGGGCGTAGTCTTTTCAATGCGTTGCTTGAGGCGTTCGCTTAGGTCAATCTTACCCAGTACTACTGGTTTTTGCAACTTGAAGCGGTGGCTCTCACTTTCCACTTCTTTTGGTTCGCTGTCTTCTTCACTTGATTTCTCCTTAACGGGCGTGTTGTGCTCCGCTACTTCCGGCTTGGGCCGGACAGAACCAATATTGACATTTTTGGCAGCGTCTTTGATTTCGATTGACTTTTGAAAATGGCGCGTCAATTCATCGTACATACCATCGGTAATCTTGGCGTTAGGCTTGTTTTCAATATCAAAGCCCTTACTATTGAGGTGTTCCACAATAGTAGCTGTACCGACATTTAAGTCCCTAGCAATCTTAACTAAAACTCTTGACATTCGAAAAATTTAGAAAACTGGCACAAAGATAAGGGAAAACCATTGAAAGTAAAGCAAATCCGATTTTTCCACAGATTATCTTTGAAAAAATATACTTCAATGGTTTTCCCTTGCCAAACGAGCCTAGTTGAACACCAACATAAGGCTACGCAAAGCGAAATAGTTCCCGAAAACGGAACTTAATTATTTTCTCCTTCTTCAAATTCAGCGGCCAGAACGCGTAGGATTTCATCAACAGTTTCCTCTTCAAGGTCGGTGCGGCGGAGCAATTCAGCTTTGTTGAGGCTCAATACACTGCGGGCAGTGTCGCAACCGATGGCTTGGAGGGCTTCGATGATCCAAGGTTCAATTTCGTCGCCGAATTCGTCGAGATCCACGTCGTCGATTTCGTATTCGTCAGTATTGTTGCGGTAAACATCAATTTCGTAGCCAGTCAATTGGCTGGCCAACTTGATATTGGTTCCACTTTTGCCGATGGCCAGGGATACCTGGTCTGGTTCGAGGTAAACATCCGCGTGGTTGGTTTCGGTATTCAACTCAATGCGGCTTACTTTAGCCGGAGTGAGGGCACGTTGGATGTACAAACTGGCATTGTTGGTGTAGTTAACAATGTCAATGTTTTCATTGTTCAACTCCCGTACAATGCCGTGAATCCGTGAACCTTTCATCCCTACGCAGGCCCCTACGGGGTCGATGCGGTCGTCGTATGATTCTACGGCTACCTTGGCGCGTTCGCCGGGCAAACGTACAATCCGTTTGATGCTGATCAGGCCATCTTCAATTTCGGGTACTTCTGCTTCCAGCAATTTCTCGAGGAAAGCATTGTCGGTACGCGACATCACCACGATAGGGGTGTTGTTGCGCAATTCTACCCGGCGAATGATGCCTTTGACCATATCTCCTTTGCGGAAGAAGTCGGCTTTGATGGTTTCGGTGCGAGGCAATACGAGTTCATTGCCAGTAGCGTCGTCGACTACCAAAAATTCCTTCTTCAGGATTTGGTGTATTTCTCCTACAATCACTTCGCCGATGCGCTCGGAGTAACTCTTGTATACCTCGTCTTTTTCCAATTCCATGATTCTGGAAATGAGGGTCTGACGGGCAGCCATGATGGCGCGGCGACCAAAGTCTTCCAATTGCAGGCGTTCGTAACACTCTTCGCCAATTTCGTATTCTTCGTCAATCGAGAGGGCTTCGGAAATGGAGATTTGCGCACGGTCGTCGGTAACTTCGCCGTCGGGTACGATTTCGCGTACACGCCAAAGTTCCAAGTCACCGTTTTGTGTATTGACAATTACGTTAAAATTGTCATCTGACCCAAATTTCTTCTTGATCAGGGTACGAAATACATCCTCCAGTACCCGCGCCATAGTCGGGCGGTCTATGTTCTTCCCAGCTTTAAATTCCGAGAAAGTGTCTACCAGATTCATTGCACTATAGTTTATAGTTAAAAACTGAGCTTTATAACTGCCTTGACAATATGCTCAAAGGGAATCACCGTTTGGATCGTCCCTTTCATGTTCTTTTTCCCTTCTTTCCATTTGATTTCTTGTTCCAGAACAATGGATTCGGGGTTCACGGTTTTCAGGATACCGATTTTACCTTCGCCTTCAGTGAGTTGTACCTCAAGGGTGCGGCCAAGGTTGCGGGTATACTGCCGGGCAAACTTCAGTGGGCGAAAAATTCCCGGTGAGGATACATCCAAACCGTAGTCTTCGCCCAACCAGCCGTTGGTATCCAAATGGGATTCCAAAAACCGGTGGATGCGTTGGCACTTTTCCAGGGTAATTCCAGAATCGCTGTCGACAAAAACTTCCAGCTGTTTGCCGCCTTCCAGTTTGATTTCGACTGCAAAACAATCCGCGAATTCCGGTTCCGCGAATTTTTCCTGTAAGAGTGCTTCAATCTGTTCGGTAATCATACGCTTTTCATTGATACTGCTTCCTTGTTTTTACAACAACAAAAGCGAAGTATAAGAGTCTTATACACGCAAAAGAGGGAACCATGTGTGATTCCCTCTTTTGAAGTGCTTTTGCCAACTTGGGTGCAAATATAAGCAATGTTTTTGATTCTGAACAGTTTTTGTGCAGGCGTGGGTTTATTTTTATTTTTCATTGCTTTCAGAAAAAAATGAAAAATAAAACCTTCTAAGTAAAACCAGGGTTTTGTAATTTTGTTCTTTTGCAAAGCAAACCATTGTCCATGCATACTGAAGAATTATTGCAAAGAGCGCTGCGCTTCGATTTTTTGTCCGCCGAGGAAGGCCAGTTCTTGTTTGAACAAGCCCCTACGGCCGATTTGATGTACGTAGCGCACCAATTGCGGCGCAAACAAGTGCCGGGCAATCACGTCACCTGGATCATCGACCGCAACTCCAATACGACCAACGTATGTTTGGCCAATTGTAAGTTTTGTAACTTCTACCGCCGCCCTGGCCACGGAGAATCTTACGTGACTTCGATTGAAGAGTACAAGCAAAAAATTGAAGAAACCTTTGCTTTTGGCGGCGAGCAGCTGCTGTTGCAAGGGGGCCATCACCCGGATTTGGGCTTGGAATACTACACGGGGTTGTTTCGTGAGCTTAAATCCTTGTATCCCAATTTGAAACTCCACGCTTTGGGGCCACCCGAAGTGGCGCACATCACGAAGTTGGCCAAGTCGACCCATTACGAAGTGTTGAAAGCATTGAAAGAATCGGGGCTGGATAGTTTGCCGGGAGCCGGAGCCGAAATCTTGGACGACCGCGTCCGTCGCCTCATCTCCAAGGGCAAATGTGGTGCTCAGGAATGGCTCGACGTGATGCGGGCTGCCCACCAGTTGGACCTCACTACCTCGGCCACGATGATGTTTGGCCACATCGAAACCAACCTGGAACGGATGGAGCACCTGGTCAAAATCCGCGAGGTGCAAGCCGAAAAACCTGCCGATGCCAAAGGTTTCCTGGCTTTCATTCCCTGGCCCTTCATGGATGAGGACACCATCCTGAAAAAACTCAAACGTGCCCGCAACACCGTTACGGGCGACGAATATGTGCGCATGATCGCCATCAGTCGCATCATGTTGCCCAATGTGCTCAACATCCAGGCTTCCTGGCTGACGGTGGGCAAACAGGTGGCGCAAATTTGTTTGCACGCGGGTGCCAACGACTTTGGCAGCATCATGATTGAAGAAAATGTAGTTTCAGCTGCCGGTGCGCGTTTCCGCTTTACCGCCCAGGGTATTCAGGATGCCATCAGTGAAGCAGGTTTTGAACCCAAATTGCGCAACCAGCAATACGAATTCCGGGAATTGCCGACGAATATTCGCCAGCAGGAGTTGGATCATGTCGAAATGATTGTAGATTAGTTGAGGAGGTTGAGAAGGTTTAGGGAAGTTTAGGCTACCGCAGCGACTTAGACAAGAATGTTGTCAAAATCGCTGCGGTAGCCTAAACCTTCTCAACCTTTCTCAACCTCCCTAAACCTAAACACCATAAAACCATGCTCGTAACTTTAATCCAGGCGCGGCTTAACTGGGAAAACCCAGAAGCCAATCGCGCTTATTTTAGCGAAAAACTGGCGGCACTGCAAGAGCCGACCGACCTGATTGTATTGCCTGAAATGTTCACGACAGGCTTCAGCATGAGCCCGGAAACCTTGGCCGAGCCTATGGATGGGCCCACCATGCAATGGTTGGCGGAACAAGCCCGCAGCAAGCAAGCAGTCATCACCGGGAGCTTTATTGCCACGGAAAATGGCCAGTATTTCAATCGCCTGGTCTGGATGCAGCCCGATGGGCAGCTATACACTTACGATAAGCGACACTTGTTTACATTAGCCGGGGAGCATGAGCATTACACTCCAGGGCAAAAACATTTGATCGTAGAATGGAAGGGTTGGCGCATCATGCCCTTGATCTGTTACGATTTGCGCTTCCCGGTGTGGAGCCGCAATACGCAGGCTTATGACTTGTTGTTATACGTGGCCAATTTCCCGGAAATCCGCAGTTATGCCTGGCAGCAGTTGTTGACCGCAAGAGCAATTGAAAATCAAGCCTATACTATAGGTGTAAATTGTGTGGGTACCGACGGCAAAGGCATCCAATATTCGGGCGATACGGTGCTGCACGATTATGCGGGGGAAGTCTTATACCGGGTTTCGCACACGGAGGATGTGTACACTGCTACCTTGTCCAAAGAAGATCAGGATCGTTTTCGGCAAAAATTTGCTTTCTTGCAGGATCGTGATGCCTTTAATCTTAACCCTTAAGCTCTACACGGATGCGCTGGATCACTTGGCTACTCGGCAAAGAATGGGATCAACCCTTACCCAAAGGCAGGTTCAGCGAACTGCGCCCGGATATGCTGATGATTACGTTGCGCAAGTTGCAAGCACGGATCACGGAACGTTTTCCTGAGGCGGGTTTGGGGAAGGTGAGTAAAGAGTTGACTGAATTGGGGCAATATGGCATCCACATCTACCCACGTTTGCACCAACCGATGTGGGCGCTGCGTATTCTCACGGCTACTTCGATTGTTACTTTGGTGGTTGTAGTGGCGATTCTGGGCTGGCGCAGCATTCAAACCCTCTCGCATGAAACGGATGGCTGGAGTGATTTTTTACAAGGTCTGGAGGCCGGCATCAACGAGGTTATTTTTTTATCCATCGCGATCTTTTTTTTGGGGAGTATCGAAATGCGCTACAAACGCAGTTTGGCCTTGCGTTCGTTGCACGCCCTACGCAGTTTGGCCCACGTGGTGGACATGCACCAATTGACCAAAGACCCGGCCATCATCCTGGCGGGAACCAGCTTCAAACCTACCGAGTCTTCTCCTAATCGCACGATGACACCTTATCAGCTCACCCGTTACCTGGAGTACTGCTCAGAAATGCTCTCGCTGACCAGCAAACTGGCGGCCCTGCACGTACAATTCCTGGATGATCCGGTGGTGTTGAATGCGGTGAATGACATTGAGTCGTTGACGCAAGGGCTGTCGAATAAGATCTGGCAGAAGATTATGATTTTGGATCTGGCAGGGCCGGAGAAGGACTATTAAGTGCCACATTTTTGAAAAAACACCACCATAAACACTCCCAGCCAAATCAATCCTTTGATCAGGAAAAAAAGGAAACCGCCGATGCCGAGGCGTTTGAGCCAGAGTTTGGTTTTGGAAGAGTTGGGATCTGGCATATAGGCATTGTTTTTTCAAAAATACGCATTCAAACCAATAACTCCAACCCTCTTTCCATTCACAATTTGATGAATTTTAGTATCTGCTTCTGCTCCGCTTCATCAGTTAAGCAAAGGAAATAAGTTCCTGAGGCTAAGCTTGAGATATCGATCGAACCTCCAGCAGCTATTTGACCATTCTGCATATGTTTACCAAGCAAATTAAGAACTTGATAATTTTTACCTGAAAAATAGGCTCCATTTGTGCGAATTTGTAAAAAATGACTACTTGGATTTGGCGATAAAGAAACACTTTTTCCCCTAGGGTCGGGTTCATGGTTGGAGGTAAGTAGGCCGTTTACTGTAAATGGCGCTGAATAAGGAGAATAGCAATGTTCTGATTTTACCCGTACCCGATAGGTGCCATTGTTGCTGATGGTAAAGATTGGGCTGGGGAAAATCGCAACCAATTGATCATCCAGGAACCATTCGTGGAGTATTGCCGGATTGTCGGTGAACAGGTTCTTGCCATCCCTTTGAATAATCGGAGTTCTGGGCTTAGGGACAAAACTGACGGTGGTAACTGCGGAAGGAAAGGATAAACAGCCCTGCTCATCTCCGTAACTAACCTGTATTGGGCCTTCCTTGTCAGGCAAAATGGCAGAAGTACTTGCTCCATTTGACCAGTGGTACTCAAAGGCACGATCGGCCACCTGTATCCGACTAAGGGAATCAAAGGGGGAGCACAGGTAGGCTTTGGCACCTTCCAAGATGCGCGCAGTAGGGGTTTTAGCAACACAGCGCCGGTACAGGTAACTCTTTTTCTCCGAAGAGAAAAAAAAACCGTCTCTGCCAACTGGGACGATCCATCTGATTCCCTGAAAGTCTGAACTTGGCTTTAAAATATCCCATTCATCAATAATCGCTCGACTTTGTTTAGCGACCTTAAATACGGTTAATTTTTCATTAAACTCTCTGACAAAATATAGATACGAGCTAAAAGGGGCATCTACCATGCTTGCACCATTGTGAATTGGGCTGTTCGGCAACAATCCGCCAATAACTTTGGGGGGCAATGAACGAAAATCGGCCACTTGACCATTATAGGTGATGAAAAAATCATTAAAAAATTTTCCGCCAGCCAAAGATTCGGGCAAGCCCTTGATAGTGTCCTTTACTTCAATGGTATTGTGGAGGAGCTTTCCTTTGCGCAATGAATAATTGATGATGGTATAAGAAAAAAAAACACTATCATTTTGAAATGCCAAATCAACATAAGGGAAAAAAGGATCGAAGTGGGTATCCACTAATTTTGAGCCTTGAATCAAAGTTAGTCCCACTATGTTATCCTTAGACCAACTTATAATAAAATCATCAGCTCGGTTAGGAACTGGTCTTAAAAAGAAAACCTCCTGGATGCTGTCAGGTAAGGTTAATATTTTTTCGCTGACTTCGGTTTTGAGATCAAATCGATAAAGTTTGTTTTGCCTTACTCCAGAAAAAAAATAAATAGATCTCCCATCGATGGACAAAGTTTGGAAACGGGGCAATGTATCTATCGTTAAAGTGCGCTGAATTTTTCCCATCAAAGAATCTCGAATATGCAATACACCCGGGCCATCGAAGATGTTCTCAAAAGTGTAAATTAGACTTTGTTGGGGAGAGAAAACAGCAACCTCGCCGTTCTCTTTGGACAAAAGTCGAAAGCTTTGAGCAGGAAGTAAACAACTCCAAAAGAGCAGTATAAAACCAAGGAGTAGCTTTTTCATAAACGATGGTTTAAAAATGAATCGTTCACAAAGTTAGCTGAATTGGTGATCCAAAGCCAGGATTTATCCAAAAAATAACAAGATACAGGTATGCGTTTCTCACACATTCACCACCGCATCCCTTCCACTCCGCATCGCCGCATCCAAAGACGCATTCAGCATTTGATCCCCCGCCAAAATGATGTTGTTGTTCAGCGCGTATTGTGTACTCGGAATAGCATATCGCAATGCCTCCACAATAGGCAAAGAGTCAGGGATATGAAAGGTTTTGAGGTGAGTCAATTCCAAATCGGTCCGATTTAGCACTTTTTTCAAAGCTGCACTCACCGTTTCCGGCGTCGCAATGGTATCCGATTTGAGTGAAACGGAGATCAAAACTTTTCCCGCTGGAGCATAATCCCCCGATACTTCACTCATCACACAAAAACTGTTGATGGGGTTATCCACATCCGCAATCAGGCCAATGAGTGGTGCCTGCAGCGGGCTGAAATTGGCAGAGAAATAGAGGTTGTAAGTACCACGATAGGCTTGGGTTTGGCCACGCAGGCCCGGAATCAAATTTGTAGGATTGCCTGTAACGATGACACGGTCAAAATCCAGGCGTTCACCACCACGAGTGATCAGGTAGTTTTCTTGAATCTCTTGTACGGGAGTATTGAAGCGGAAAGTGGTTTGCTTTAGAGTCGCCTGGAGTTGTTTGACCAGTTCCTCCATACCTTTGGCCGGAATAGCCGCATAACCTTTGCCGAACATTTTGAACACAAAACGAAACATCGTAGCGGGGGTACTCAAGTCGTTTTCCAAAAAAATCCCCCCAAAAAAAGGGCGAAAAAATTGCTGAATGATCCGCTCACTGAAGCCGTATTGGCGCAGAAAATCGAGCGTAGATTGGGCGTTCCCGTCAAAGATTTGTTCACGGGGTGTACTTTGCAGTTGGCGGTTCAGTTGCCAGATTTTGATTTTGTCCCACAGCGATCCGATTGGCGAAACCAGGGCCGTCCAGAGTTGGGAGGGGTCACGCAGGGGATCAGAAAATCGAAAGGAACGCCCGCCTGAATAAATCGCAGCGCCGGGTTGGAAGTGACGCAAATTGAGTTTGTCCAAATCGAGGTAACGCTGTACTTCGGCGTACTCGGTGAGTAGGACCTGAAAGCCATGATCGAGTAAAAAACCATCTACCTGTTCGGTTTTGACACGCCCACCAGCCCGATCGCTGGCTTCCAAAATCAAGGGCTGGTAGCCTTTTTCTTCACAGTGTCGTGCGGCGATCAAGCCCGCTACGCCTGCGCCAACGATGATGATCTTTTTTTTCATAAGGCCCTCTAAATGTAAATTTTAGCTACGCTTAGGTGGCTCTTGAGTGTCTGAGGTTTCTAAGGTGGTGAAAAATGCTTTGCTACACATGTTCTTTTTCACCACCTTAGAAACCTTAGACACCAAAGAGCCACTAAAGAAGACTAGTAAGCCCGCTCGTCGCGCTTTTCCATGTAGTTGATAAATGCACGATTCACCACTTTGTTCCCGCCAGGCGTAGGATAATTTCCAGAAAAATACCAATCGCCATTGTTGTCCGGACAAGCCTCGTGCAAACCCGCTACCGATTGATAAATCACCTCAATTTTGGGTTTGATCCCTTTGGGGGTGACGATCTTGGCGATTTGTTTGGAGATTTGTTCGTCGGTATACAAGTTGTACAAACTTTGCACCTCGTTGCGGATCAATTCTTTGGGTAGACTTTCCTGCGCTTTGCAACGCTGATAAGCCTCTTCCAACAAATGGGCGCGGCCATCCTGTTTGAGTAAATCCACTAGTGCACGAAAGGCGACAAATTCGCCCATTTTCGACATGTCGATGCCGTAACAATCCGGGTAGCGAATTTGGGGCGCGGAGGAAACCACAATAATTTTCTTCGGGCGCAAACGGGAGGCAATTTCAATGATGCTGTCACGTAGCGTAGTGCCCCTTACAATCGAGTCATCCATCAACACCAAGGTGTCCTGATCGTTGTGCACCAGGCCGTAGGTGACGTCGTATACGTGTGAAACCAGGCGACCCCGGGCGGTAGTGTCTGCGATGAAGGTGCGCACTTTTTCGTCCTTGACCACCAGGCGTTCGATGCGCGGCTTCTGGGCCATGATTTTTTCAATCTTCTTGGGCTTCAGCTTGCCTTCTTCGAGCGCTTTGACCAGTTTTTGCTCCTTAATCGCGTCCAGGTTTTCATACAACCCTTCAATCATACCCATAAAAGCCGTTTCGGCGGTATTGGGGATAAAGGAAAAAACAGTGTTTTCGAAATCGTAACCCACCGCTTCCAGGATGGGTTTCACCAACTGATTGCCCAGTTTTTTGCGTTCCAGGTAAATATCGCGGTCGTTGCCCCGGGAGAAGTAGATGCGTTCAAAGGAACAGCAGTGCCGCTCGCTGGTGTCGGTAAAGGGCAATTCTTCTACCTTGCCACCTTTTTTGATGATCAGGGCATGGCCGGGGGTAACTTCTTTGACGCTGCTGATGTGTACGTCCAGCGCCGTTTGAATGGCTGGACGCTCCGAAGCTACCACCACAATTTCATCATCGTGGTAATAAAAAGCGGGGCGAATGCCATTGGGGTCGCGCATCACAAAAGCGTCGCCGTGGCCGATCAGGCCACACATGACGTAACCGCCATCGAAACGTTTGCTGGCACGGCGCAGCAAGCGTTGGATGTCCAGTTGTTCAAAAATATAGTCGTTGATCTCCATGTTGGTATAGCCATCGGGCTTGAACCAGGTGTGGAGGCGTTGTACTTCGTCGTCGAGAAAATGGCCAATTTTTTCCAAAACGGTGACCGTATCGGATTTTTCCTTGGGGTATTGACCCAGTTCTACCAATTCCTGAAAGAGCTCGTCTACGTTGGTCAGGTTGAAGTTGCCAGCGAGGAGCAGGTTCCGGTTGATCCAGTTGTTTTGGCGCAGGAAAGGGTGACAAGTCTCAATGCTGTTGTCGCCGTGGGTACCGTAGCGCAGGTGACCCAGGAGCAGTTCACCGACGTAGGGCAGGTTGTCTTTCATCCAGGGCGCGTCGCTCAGTTGTTCGTCGCTGAGGTTGCGGAAGTGTTTGCTCCAAATTTCATCGAACAGTTCGGTGAGGTAGTTGTTCGGCGTGACGTTGCGTTTGCGGCTGATGTATTTGGTGCCCGGTTTGGGATCCAGTTTGATGGTGGCAACGCCAACCCCGTCCTGGCCCCGGTTGCGCTGTTTTTGGAGGAGTAGTTTCAGTTTTTCTAGTCCGTACAGTGCAGTTCCGTACTTTTTTTGATAGTATTCCAAGGGCTGAAGCAAACGAATGAGAGCTATACCACATTCGTGTTTAATAATCTCGCTCATTGTATGTATTGGTTGACGAATTCGGCCGCAAAGGTACGGTAGAATGTGGAGAAAACAGCGGCAGAATGTGCTTAGTTGAATTGGCGTAAAAAGTTTATTTCTTCTAAAAAAATATCGTCCAATCTGCCGCACAGAAGAATTTACCTTAGTTTAACCCTCGGTTTCTCTTCAGTCCGTATTTTCACCCCAAATCTGCACCATGAAAAAGCACCTGCTCCTCTGCACCCTACTTCTGTGTCTCTTTAATCTCCAGGCCCAAACCTGGCTCAAAGGCAACCTTCATACCCACTCCCTCTGGAGCGACGGCGACGACTACCCCGAAATGATCATGGCCTGGTACAAAGCTTCCGGTTACCATTTTGTGGGGCTTTCGGACCACAACACCCTGCAGGAAGGCGAGCAGTGGCGCTGGATTCCGCGGGCACCTGAGCGCCGGCGGGCTTTTGACCGCTACTTGCACACCTATGGCAGCGATTGGGTGGTGTACGAAAAACGTGGCAAAGATTCCCTGCGGGTACGCCTGAAAACCTTTAAAGAATACGTGCCTTTGTTTGAAGAAAAGGGTCGCTTCCTCATTTTGCCCAGCCAGGAAATATCGGCCAGCTACGCGGGCAAACCCCTGCACCTCAATGCCACCAACATCAAAGGTTTTGTACCCGTTCAGCGGGGCAATAGCGTGCGAGAAGTACTCCAAAGCAACATCGACGCTGTAATGGCGCAGCGGCGCATCAGTGGGCAACCCATGTTTCCACACATCAATCACCCCAATTTCCACTTCGCCATCAGTCCCGCAGATATGTTGGCGCTGAAACACGAACGTTTTTTTGAAGTCTTCAACGGCCACCCAGCGGTATTCAATTATGGTGACAGCACCCACTTGGGGATGGAGCCGCTCTGGGATCAGATCAACCTGCATTACGCCCAAATTGGGCAACCGCTGATGTATGGCTTAGCCACCGACGACAGCCACAATTACCACTTCTTCGGCCTGCAATACGCCAACACGGGCCGGGGCTGGGTGATGGTACGGGCCGACTCCCTGCATGGCGGGGCCATTGTAGAAGCAATGGAAGCTGGACAATTTTATTCCACTACCGGAGTTGAACTGACCGACTTGCAACAATCTTCACAAGCCATTGCCCTACGCATCAAAACGGAACCCAATGTGAAGTACACGGTTCAATTCATTGGGATAAAAAAAGGCAAAAATGCCTCGGAAATCCTGCGCGAAGCGGCCATAACTCATGGCGACACCAGCCTGATTCGCTACACTTTGCAGGGTGACGAATGGTTTGTACGTGCCAAAATCAGCTCTAACAAGGAAAAGTTTAACCCTTATTTTCCAGAAGACAAAGAAGTAGCCTGGACTCAGCCAGTTGGGCCCACCCATTGGCCAATGATAGCCAATGTTTCGCCCCTGCCCAATGCCCACGCCCACAACGATTACGAGCACAACCGCCCATTGTGGGACGCTTTGGAACAAGGGTTCACCAGTGTGGAAGCAGATGTGTACCTTTTGCAGGATTCCTTGTACGTGGCGCACAACCGCCCCTATTACCGCGACCCGGCGCGTGGCCTGGAGAAACTGTACCTGCGCCCATTGCGGCAACGCATTCAAAAAAACGGGGGAAAGGTTTATCCCGATTTTACCCAGCCGTTCTATTTGTTTGTTGACATCAAAACCGGAGCAGAGGATACTTATGCTGCACTGGAAAAAACCTTCCAGCGCTATCGTGACATCCTCAAAGCTTGTACCCGCAAAAATTGCAATCAAGCCCCGGTTCAAATTGTACTTTCAGGCAATCGCCCCATTGAAACCATGAGCAAACAAGCCGAGCGGCTGGCTGGGCTGGATGGCCGACCTGGGGACCTGGGTAAAAAAATCTCACCCCAACTCATGCCCATCATTAGCGACAACTACCGCAATCATTTCAAATGGCTAGGCCAGGGTGAAATGCCTGCCGATGAGAAAGCTAAACTGTTGGACATGGTCAAAAGGGTCCACGCGGAAGGCAAAAAGTTGCGTTTTTGGGCTTCGCCAGACAATGAACAAGTATGGCAAACCCTGCGCAGTGCCGGGGTAGATTTGATCAACACTGACCGTTTGGAGGAATTGCGCAAGTTTTTGACTACAACAAAATAAAGGGTACACTACCACAGCAATTTTCTCCGTTATTTTGCTCTACTAAACTTAGCACAATCCATGCTCAATAACAACAATTACGTAGCCATCATGGCAGGGGGCGTTGGCTCCCGCTTTTGGCCCGCGAGCCGCACCGCTCGCCCAAAACAATTTTTGGACATCCTTGGAATTGGCAAGTCGCTCCTACGCATGACCTTCGAGCGCTTTCTGGCCCTTTGTCCCGCTGAAAATATTTTCATTGTCACCAATGGCATTTACCGCGATTTGGTCAAAGAGCACTTGCCAGAGCTGAGTGACAACCAAATCCTCTGTGAACCTTCGCGCAACAATACCGGGCCTTGTATCGCTTATACCGCCCTGAAATTGCAGGTGTTAAATCCTGAAGCAAACCTGGTGGTTGCGCCCTCGGATCACATTATTTTGCAGGAGGTCAACTTCATTAAGGCTTTACAAACTGCCCTGGATTTTACAGAAAAGAACAATGCGCTGCTGACTTTGGGCATCCAACCCACCCGCCCTGATACGGGGTATGGCTACATCAATTTTGATAAAAAGGCTACGGAAGGGAATGTACACCAGGTGTTGAGGTTTACCGAAAAACCACCGCTAGATCAAGCCCAGGCTTTTTTAGCCAGTGGCGATTACCTCTGGAATGCGGGTATTTTTATTTGGAAGGTAAAAAGCCTGATCGAAGCTTTTGGGCAACACGCCAGTGAAATCCTCAACGTATTGTGGGCAGAACCTGAACATTACAATACGCCAGGAGAACAAGCTTACATTGATCGCGTGTATCCAAACACCCTGAGTATTTCCATCGATTACGCCATCATGGAAAAAGCAAGCAATGTATTTACTATTCCCTCTAGCTTTGGATGGTCGGATTTGGGAACTTGGGCTTCCTTGCATGCTGAAGCAGCGCAGGATGATCAACAGAACCTTATCAATCTGGGTCCCAACTTATTGTATAATGTTAATAACTGCTTATTGCGGGCACCAAAGGACAAATTAGTGGTCATTAAAGACCTGGAAGACTACATCGTGGTAGATGAAGGCGACATTTTGCTCATCCATCCTAAGGCCAAGGAACAGGAGATCAAGAAAATAACCGAAGCAATTGGGCAACAATTTGGCGAAAGTTTCCTTTAAAAGTATGATATTTACTGCTGTATAACGCTTGTTCAAGTTTTGAACGTAACGAGCGAGGATTCTAAAATTTTGCCCATGCATTTTGAGGAAACAGGACCACCAAAAATAATGTTGATATCCAATTGTACCTGGAATATTCATAATTTTTGGATGGATTTGATTGATCAATTGTATCTGTCAGGTTATGAAGTACTTGTAGTTGCAGCGTCTGACAGATACACCTCTTTTGTGACCGAAAACCTCAATCTGCGTTTTATTCCGTTGAAATACTTATACCCTACCAGCATGAACCCCTGGTATGATCTGCTTTTGTTGGAGGAACTTCATCAGATCATGAAGCGGGAAAGCCCAGCTGCTATTTTGACATTTACAATTAAGCCCAACATTTATGGTAGCTTTTTGGCGAAACGACTCAAAATCAAAGTCATTCCTACCGTAACAGGTTTGGGCCACACTTTTGTCAATAAACCTTGGCTGAACAAGATTGTATGTAAACTCTATGCATTGGCTTTTAAAGAGTTACCCCAGGTTATTCTTCAAAATCGTTCAGACCTTGCACGGCTTAAAAAATACAAAATTCTCAATGATCATCAAGGTATACTCCTTGCAGGTGCTGGGGTGAATACTTCATTCTACAGTGGGGTCCCCATGCCGACTTCTGATCGCTTTGTTTTTTTATTTCTGGGAAGAATTTTGTCCGATAAAGGGATTCGTGAATTGGCT
Organism: Saprospiraceae bacterium; assembly: GCA_027486765.1. Taxonomy (GTDB): domain Bacteria; phylum Bacteroidota; class Bacteroidia; order Chitinophagales; family Saprospiraceae; genus Haliscomenobacter. The sequence goes on along the minus strand of JAIXOO010000469.1, from coordinate 11,443 downwards.
GAAGCTGCGCAACACGTTCGGCGAACCCATCCTCAGGTAGAGTTCTGGGTGGCAGGTATTCAACCGAAAAATCATCCGGGAGAAATCAATAAAGTTAAGTTTGAACGTTGGATCGATCAGGGTATTTTTAAATATTGCGGTTGGCGTACAGACGTGAGGCCCTTGATTGAACAAGCTCAAGTCATCGTTTTGCCTTCCTACCGAGAAGGTTTATCCAGCACCTTACTGGAAGCTATGGCCATGTCCAGACCCCTTGTCGTGACAAATGTTCCAGGCTGCCGTGAAACCGTACAAGTGGGCTATAATGGCTGGTTGGCCAAGGCCAGAGACGCGAAGGACCTGGAGCGTTGTTTGCTCGAAGCCATTTATACCCCTCCAGCGGTACTGAATCAGATGGGGAAAAACAGCCGGGAAAAAGCGGTACAAGAATTCAATATTGAACAGGTAAATCGCGCCTATTTGAATCTTTTGGATAAACTTACCCTTAAAAAAGTGAGCTTAATTGAGCCATAGTTCTTGCTTCAGTAAGAATACAAGCATTTTCAATCCTTTACCACATGTTAAATACTGGCATTTTAAAAATTGCCTATTATTTCCCACCCATTAAAACGGTGGGCACCCTGCGCAATGCCCGTTTTGCACACAGTGCTAAAAATCATTGGTCAAAAGTCTATGTGTTGAGTACCGAGCACACGCAGGTTTTTGATGCTGAACCTGTTTATCCTATTGATGTGACCTTAGTGCGGGTACCCAGTTATGACTTCCGTTGGTTGCTGTGGTTGTTGCGCCGCAAAAAAGCGACCCATTTTGCCCCACATTTGAAGCAGCAGCCGGGTATTTCCTGGATTCGACGTGCTGTAGACAGTTTTCCGCTCAACGTCATCCTGGGTGACGGTGGTTTTTTTTACCTGCTTATTGGCTATTGGCGTGCTGCCGCATTGATCAAAAAAAGCGAAATATCCCATCTGTATTCTTCCTTTCGCCCGATGTCCGATCATTTTTTGGCCTATCTGCTGCACAGGCGTTTTCCGTTTTTGATTTGGATTGCCGATTTTAGAGATGTACCTGTAGACCCATTGTTAAAAAATGTGTGGTGGCCGAGATTTCAACATTGGATTTTGCGCAAATTGTTGCATCGAGCCAAGTTCTTGACTACGGTTTCAGAGGGATTGGCAGAACATCTGGGGGCACAATACCAGCGTCCGGTGCAGATTTTGCACAATGCTCCCCTGCGTCAACAAAGTGATAAAGTGCAAATTCAAGATTTTGAACAATTTACAATAGGATACACTGGCTCATTGTATCCACAGCAACAAAGTGTTGAGCCATTATTCCTGGCGATAAAAGACCTGCTTGATGAAGGTATCCTGCCCGCAGCTCAACTGCGTTTGCTCGTTTGTGGAAAAGATGGGGCTCTTTGGGAAAGCTGGGCGACAGCATTTGGTTTGGCCGATATCCTGGAAGATCGGGGTATGCTTAGTCATGCGGAGGCACTTACGCTGCAGCACAGTGCTCAACTGAATCTATTGTTGAACTGGAATAGTCCCCAGCTTGGGGGTATCCTGACCTCCAAAGTTTTTGAATATTTACAAGCGCAACGACCTATTTTGGCCATTGTCAATGGCTCGCATGATCCAGAGCTGGAAACCTTGATCAGCACCTATTCCCCCGGAAGTTTGGTGCTTTATCCCGATCAAGACCTCAACGCTCTGAAACGTTTTTTACAAACAGAATACCTGAATTGGCAGCAAGGGAAAAAAAAGGAGTTACATCTACATGCTACCCCAAGTTGGGAAAATGAGATGGAAAGGGTGTTTGGTAAAGATTGAGACCAGACCTGCTCACGAAAACGAAACAATTTTAGGGGTAAATCCGCTATTTAGCGACCTCAGCGCTTTTTTTTTACCTCAACCTATGCAAGATTTCAACAAAGCAGTATTTTCGTTCGTTCTTGGTGAGAATACTTAAAGTTTTAGCTTAATGGAATATACATCCGACGTTGAAGCCGTTGACGCAATGGCGCAATCTTATAAGGATCTGAAGAAAGAGATTGGCAAAGTGATTGTAGGACAAGATGACGTGGTGAGAGCCGTAATCATCGCCCTGTTTAGCAATGGACACAGCCTGCTGGTAGGGGTGCCAGGATTGGCCAAAACCCTGCTGGTAAGCACGATCGCCGAAGTACTTGACCTCGACTTCAAGCGCATCCAATTTACTCCAGACTTGATGCCTTCGGACATTACAGGTTCGGAAATCCTGGACGAAGACCGCCACTTTAAATTCAATCGTGGCCCTTTGTTTTCGAACATCGTTTTGGCTGACGAAATCAACCGTACTCCGCCCAAAACCCAGGCTGCGCTTTTGGAAGCGATGCAAGAAAGATCGGTGACAGTGAGCGGGACCCGCCACGAGTTGCCCAAACCGTTCTTCGTGTTGGCGACGCAAAACCCCATTGAGCAAGAAGGTACTTACCCCTTGCCCGAGGCCCAGCTGGACCGATTTATGTTCAACATTACGTTGGACTATCCCTCATATGAGGAAGAATTGGAAGTTGTGCGGGGTACGACCACTGCCCAAAACATCCAACTGAATCATATTCTGACGGGTGCTCAAATTTTAGGCTTTCAGCAATTGATCCGTAAAATTCCGATTGCTGACAACGTGTTGCGCTATGCCGTAACGTTGGCGACTAAAACCCGCCCCAAGACCCCCATGGCAACGGATATGGTCAACAACTACATTTCCTGGGGAGCAGGGCCACGGGCATCACAATACCTGGTATTGGGCGCCAAGTGTCATGCGGCCATCAGCGGTAAATATTCTCCAGACATCGAAGATGTACAAACCATCGCCAATTACGTACTGCGCCACCGGATTGTGCGCAACTACAAGGCGGAAGCGGAAGGCATCAGCGAAGAGCATGTGATCAAAAGCCTGTTCTAGTAAGTATTATGCATTCAAGTATTATGACGCCATAATTTTTCTGTAATTGATTTTGAAACGGCGCGGAGCTTTTCTGCGCCGTTTTGCATTTTAATCCAGCCAAATCCGTACATTTCCGCTTTGAAATTAGTCCGTTATGGCTCGTAAAAGATTTTGGGAACTGCTGCTTTTTTTGGGAATGTGCCATTTCCTTGGCTCAGGTTGTGTCAAAGATAGCCCTGAAAAACCTTTACCGCCTGCTTTGGGGAAGCTCAATGAACTGACCATTGTGATGGATACCATCTGGTGGCAGGGAAAAATTGGCAGCGAGGTAAAGGCGCGCTTTTCGGCAGCTTTTCCCTTCGTGGCTCCTGCTGAGCCCCTGTTCAAAGCACAGTACTACTCACCCAATCGTTTTTTGACCAATCCAAAATTTCTAGCTCAACGCAACTGCCTGATCATCATTCGCAAATATTCCTCGAATGCTCAGGAGCAGGCCCTAGCCAAAATCATCGAAAGCCGTCTTAGTCAGGAGCAACTCAAGCAGTGGCGCGACAATCAGGTTTTTGCGATGGATAAAGTTTGGTCGGACCCACAGCGGGTGATGGTTGTCGCCGTCAATGACGAAAAACAAGCCTTGCAACTTTGGGAACAATATTATCCCACCATCTATCAAAGGATTCGGGAAAACGAGACCCATTTGCATGAATCTACTTTGTTTAAAAAGAAGCCCGATGATGCCATCAACCGCCAACTATGGGAAAAGCATAAAGTAGATCTGGATTTACCCCGTGGAACCCAGATCATCAGCAGTACGGATTCCATTTCCTGGCTGCAATATCCCTATCCTGAGGGAGGGGCTTTGTGGATCCTGATTCGGCGTACAACTGTGGCTGAGTTGGCCCGATCCGCTCAGGCTCCTGAAGCAACGCTGCGGGGCATTTTGCGACGAACCCCCGCGCCAGCCGCGATGTACGGGGGAGGAGGCATTCGAGTGGAAGAAAAAAATCCACCCCTGTTCGCCTCGACCATTCGGTATCAAAAAACAATCCCCGCCACGGAATGGCGAGGATTGTGGTTGCTAGGTGCTAAAACGGGGTCCTTCATTTCTCAGTTGCCCAATTTTCCACCGGACGCTCCGGTACTACTAGCCGGTTTTGTGGAAGGCGCTCAATCCAACAAGGTGGAAAAATTATTGGAATTGCAATTCTTGTTGCAGCGGCAACGAACGGAGATGAAACCGTAGAAAGTGAAAAACTAAAAGTGAAAAGTGAAAAGCGGTTACACCTTTGGGATTCCACCGGTTTATATGTTTTTTTCACTTTTCACTTTTCACTTTTCACTTTTCACTTTTCACTTTTCACTTTTCACTTTTCACTTTTTTACCTCATCTTCCGCACATCTCCTCCCAAAAACTGCTTTACCCGTTTTTCTTTGGGTTCGTTTTCGTACAAAATTTCGCCTCCAACGTTGGCTGCAGCTTCCAATAAATCGGTTACCTGTACTTCAGCACGGCCACCCGTACTGGTTTTAACCGAGGCTTTTTCCCCAATCAAGTTTGAGCAGCGGCATACGCCACCAGTACTAGCATTGATTTCTTGAGTAGTAGCAGTACCTTTCAGGTTCAACTGGCCGCCTTCGGAGGCGCTGGCATCCAGGCTTTTGACATTGAGGCTCAAGTCCAGTTGTCCACCCGCGGCGGCACTAGCCGAAAATAAATCCGCGCTGAGGGTTTCTTTACAATCTACCTTTGCTCCTGCGTTGGCCCTTACCCCCCGCAAACTTTTGTAGGTCACGTAGGCTTTGACGATTTCATTTTTGTACAAAAAGCCGTTCAAAACCTGAATACGCAAGATTCCTTTGGATACTTTGACCTCGATTTCTTTTTCAGGAATGCCGTCAATGTACAGCACTACCTTATTGGCGTCGCCTGCTTCCAGGTGCATGGTGATGCTCCCGACTGCGCTGACTTGGTCAAAATTTTCCACCTGCACTTCCTTTTGTGCCTGTACTTGAGTCGTAAAAGCCAAACAGAACAATCCTGGTAGCAATCCGATTTGAATCAATCGTTTCATATTCTTTTTTTTTTAGTTTAGAAGGTTGAGAAAGGTTGAGAAGGTTTAGGCTACCGCGAACGACGTGGGCGTCAATCTTGTCTAAGCCGCTTGCGGCAGCCTAAACCTTCTCAACCTCCCTAAACCTTCTCAACTCCGGTAATAGGATGCTAAGAACGCCCGCTGCCCCTATTTTAGCACCCAGATAAAACATAAACGCAGCTGAAAACCAAAAAAATCGAGTTTTACCCGGCAACAAACCCGAATTTTTGCCATTTTTGCACCCTAATTCAGTATTACTCAAACAAGCATTTACAATGACCCAGCAAGCGGATCTGTTCAAGAAGTTGGTTGCACACAGCAAAGAGTATGGTTTCATCTTTCAATCGAGCGAAATTTACGATGGGCTTGCTGCCGTGTATGATTACGGTCCCTATGGTGTAGAACTCAAAAATAACATCAAGGATTACTGGTGGGCGGCAATGGTGCAGATGCACGACAACATTGTGGGATTGGATTCGGCCATCTTTATGCACCCCAAAACCTGGAAGGCTTCCGGGCACGTGGATGCTTTCAACGATCCTTTGGTAGACAACAAAGACAGCAAAAAACGCTTCCGTGCCGATGTGTTGATCGAGGAAGAAATTGATAAAATATTGGGTAAGGCGGATAAAGAGGTGGAAAAAGCCAAGAAAAAATTTGGCGATTCCTTCGACGAAGCGCTTTACCGCACCACGAACCCACGGGTACTTGAGTATACCCAAAAAGCACAAGTAGTAACCGATCGACTCACTGCCGCGATGTCGAACGGAGACATGGTCGCCATGAAAACCATCATCGAGGACCTGGACATCACGGATCCCGATACGGGTTCCCGCAACTGGACAGATGTGCGCCAGTTCAACCTCATGTTCAATACCCAATTGGGCAATATTGCCGGGGAAGAAGGTAAATTGTACCTGCGCCCCGAAACCGCGCAGGGTATTTTTGTGAACTTCCTGAATGTCCAAAAATCAACGCGTCAGAAAATTCCTTTCGGGATCGCCCAAATTGGCAAAGCTTTCCGGAATGAAATTGTAGCCCGGCAGTTCATTTTCCGCATGCGTGAATTTGAACAAATGGAAATGCAGTTCTTTATTCGTCCCGGTGAAGAAATGAAGTGGTACGACTACTGGAAACAAACCCGGATGAACTGGCACCGCAAAATCGGTACCCCTGAGTCCAAACTCCGCTTCAAAGACCACGATAACCTGGCCCACTACGCCAACGCTGCGGTCGATATTCAGTATGAATTTCCTTTTGGTTTTAAGGAATTGGAAGGGATTCACTCGCGCACCAACTTCGACCTTACTAGCCATCAGGACCTCTCAGGAAAAAAATTACAATATTTTGACCCCGAGCTCAATGAAAATTACGTACCTTATGTGCTCGAAACATCGGTAGGAGTAGACCGGATGTTCCTCGCCATGATGAGTGAATCACTCCAAGAAGAAACGGTACCAGATGCTGATGGCAATGACTCGACCCGAGTGGTCATGAAATTGCATCCAGCTTTGGCCCCCATCAAGGTTGCAGTGTTGCCCTTGTTGAAAAATCGAGAAGAATTGGTTAAGGCTGGCACGGATGTGTTCAACAAGTTGAAGTTCTCCTTCCAGTGCCAGTACGACGAAAAAGATGCCATTGGCCGTCGTTACCGTCGTCAGGATGCCATCGGTACCCCATTTTGTGTGACCATCGATTTTGAGACCTTGGAAAACAATACTGTGACCATCCGTGAACGCGATAGTCTTAAACAAGAACGTGTCCACATTGATAAGATTGAAGAGATTGTTCGCCAGCGAGTTGATATGAAAACGTTGTTGCTGTAGGGGTAACCCTCGCGGTTACCCGGGTAGCCGCGAGGGCTACCCCTACCAGACGCCCCGAAAAAACCGCTGCACAATTCAATGTTGCAGCGGTTTTTTTTATATACAAAATCTTGTGACGTTCTTTTGACTTGAAGAACAGGCGAATCCAATAAATTCCTCGTTAAACTAAAATGCGTAGCATCCAAAAACCGAGCATTCATGAGTAACTTTACAAAACAACCTTCGATGCAAGCTACCCCCAGCCAACGGATTCGTTCCTTATTTTCCTTTTTTCAAGCACTTTGGTTGGCTTTCAGCTTCTGGCTTCTGGCCAATCCAATTTTTGCCCAGCGCAACCTTACGTTGTCCCAATTGACCTTTGCGCCACAGTCGTATCTGGTCAACCCAGGGCGGATTCCACTCTCCAAATACAATATTGGTCTACCCCTGATGAGTGGTGCCAATGGCGCAGTGAGCAGTACTGGCTTTCGTTTGGGTGATTTTCAAGAGGGCAGTAGCAATGTTGAAGGCAACCCTGACAATCCTTACAAAAGATTCCTGGACGACCTGGATCAGCAAAATTACGCCCAGATGGACATCAGCGTAAACTTGTTGGATTTGGGTTTTCGCATTGGATCCCGCAATTACATCAATGTATTTGCCAATGAAACCATGAACGCCTTCATGCAATACCCCCGACCCTTGGCGGAGATGTTGTTCAACGTCGGCAACAGCAAAATTGTCAACCGCACTTACGACATTCAGGATTTTCAGTACAACGTATTGCAGTACCGCTCTATTGGTATTGGTTACACCCGCCAGATCAACAAAAAACTTTCCATTGGTTTTCGGGCAAAATCCCTGATGGGCATTAGCCAAATCCAAACCAGTAATGACTCGATGCGCTTCGTCAGCGATGCCGACGATAGTTCCTTTGGGGTTTTGGGCAATTTGAGCTTTATGAGTTCGGGTGTTCAAAATTTGAAGCCCTACTATTCCATCCTGGGCAACTTGAACTTCAGCAGTTTGGCTACCCAGGCACTCCAGCGGAATCCATCCAATTACCTGCAAAATACCGGGAACAACGGCTTTGCTTTTGATCTTGGCTTGCAATACAATGTCAGTAAGGAACTGGATTTATACGCCAGTTTACTCAATGTAGGCAGCATCACCTGGAAAAATGATGTCACCATCAACCCTTTGGCAGACGACAATATTGAGTTCCCCACCCAGGATTTGGACTATTTCAACTCCGAAGTATTGGAATTTGTAGACAGTTTGGGTCGAAAAGCAACCATTGATACCACATTCAAAACCCGCTTGCCGACCATGCTCTATGTAGGTGGCAGTTATTTTGTGACACCAACCACGTCTATTGATGTCGTGCTCAATCCTCGGTTTTACTTAGGTGAAATCGATTTTGGTTTCGGGGTAGGCATTACGACCCGGGTAAATAAAATTCTGCAAGTAGGAGGCAACGTTTCCTCTTTCAATAAATCAACCATCAACTTTGGTTTGGGGGCTGCCCTCAACCTCGGGCCCGCGCAATTGTACCTGGCTTCAGACAACATCATCCCGATCTTCGCCTTCAGTAGTGCCAAAACGGCTCATTTTAATCTGGGACTCACCTTTAATTTTGGTCGCCAAACCCGCGACGAACGGTATGCAGAGTTGAACCCCAAGAAGAAAGCCGACCCTAAGAAAAAGGAAGAGCCCAAAGAAGTTCTGGCCAGTACGAGCCCCAAACCCAAAGAAAACGATAAAAAGTCCAGCAATCCGCCTGGTACTACAGCTCGGGCAGTGGTGGATTTACCACCTTCGGTATCGTTGGTGGGCACTGTTTTTAATGGCGTGAGTAAAGAACAACTCACCGGAGTGGCTTTGGAAGTTTATGTTCAGAACACCGATGGAACCGAGGCATTGCTAACCAAGCGCACCTTTGGCAATGGCATTATTTTGCTCTCCTTGAAGCGCGAAAACAGCCATCGCCTGGTACTGCGCAAAAATGGTTTTTCGCCCAATGAAACCATCATTAGCACGGATGAAATGGGCGGACAGGTGCAATTGAAAAAAGAATTTTTACTCAATACAGGTCTCCAGGCACCACCTACGATTATTGCTCCCGTAGCGGAAGAAGAGGAAGTAAGGGTACCCGAACGTGTACTCATTCCCGAGCGCAAGGTAGAAACGCCACTGGTAGAAGAAAAACCTGCTCCTGTGGTAGAAACGCCGCCGCCACCGCCTAGTTCTCCCAAACCAGTGGTCAGCAGCGTATCTACCCGACCCGGGCGAGTCATCGTTTACCGCGTATTGGAAAGCTCTTTCATTCGCCAAAACCCAGACGAAAGAAGTGTAGAACTCCTGCCAGTGGTGATCGGCCACCGCCTGGAGTTGCTGGAAAAAACCAATGATGATTGGTGGAAAGTACGCTTCCGCGATTTTATCGGGTATTTGCCTGCGCGGATTTTGGAGTTGGAAGAATAAACAAGGTTCCAGGGTTCCAAGGTTCCAGGGTTGCCGCTAACCTTGGAACCTTAGAACCTGGAACCTTAGAACCCTGAAACCTACTTAAGTTGCGTATCCGCAAAATACCGCATCGCCTGCTGCAAAAACTTTGCATATTCTGGATTCGCTTTCCCCTCTACCAACGTAAACCGTTCATCCGCCACATAAAGGTCACCCAAACCTGCGTAGGCTTCCGCCTGCAAATCAGGGGATTGTACCGTGCCCCAAAACCCACGGATATTGTGGTAATGCTGTGCGATTTGCTGCTGCACGATGGCACTGTGTGGGTCTTCCTGCATCAAGCCAATGAGTTTGGCGGCAATGTCTTCCATTTCGGCCTTGAGCTGTTGAAAATCTGCTTTGCCTAAGCTACGCAGGTGCTGTTCGGAAGTTTCTACCGTTTCTGCGCCGTATTTAGTGATCGCTTCATTGCGATAGGTCGTTGCTGTTTCTTTGGGCAATCCCTCGTATAGTTCTTCGTGTGACAACATCTGTTTTGTTTTTAGCTTGTGAATGGTTGTGTCGATCGTCGCCATTAAAGTCTGAATGCGCTCCTGCCGGCTGCGCAGCGCCTGTTTGTGACTTTCCAGTGCTTGAATGAGGTCAAAATGGGGATCATTCAGGATATCCTCGATGGCTTGCAGCGAAAAATCAAGCTCCTTGTAAAAAAGAATCTGCTGCAAGCGCAACAACTCTGCCTCGCCATACATCCGGTACCTGGCCTCGGTGCGAATGGCTGGTTTGAGCAGGCCGTTCTGATCGTACAGGTGTAAGGTGCGCACACTTACGCCCGCGAGTTTGGCCAATTGTTTGACGCTGTACTGCTTCATTTTTGCCCTCATTTTGATCGACGGGACAAAGGTAGGGTATGACGTAAGGTGAGAGTCAAGGGGGGAGGGGGAAAAAATCAAGAATTTAACGAAAATTTTGAATTAACTAGGCAAAATGTGCGACTTCTACGAAGTCGTAAAACCTTAACTACCAAAATTTTCTACAAATGTGTGACCTCTCCGAGGTCATCAGGTCGACTTCGTAGAAGTCGTACATTTGTAGAAATGTTGCAAATGAGTTTTTTACGACTTCGTAGAAGTCGCACATTATTGCTTTTCAATGCAATTAATTCAAAATTCACGTAAATCTAGGAACTCAAATTTTACAAGGAAGCCTTACCGGAAGAATTTTTGCCCAGCGAAAAATCATTTTTCAAAGAAGAGACTTTTTCCGTTTTTGCAACTTCATACCATAATATGCTCAAGTCGAATAGACAAGGGTTTGAATGATTTCATTAAGTTGCAGCTTTACATCAATATTTTACCTAACAATGAACCTCAATCTCCTCTCCGAGTCAGTATTAGAAACTAAAATTAGTGATTGGCAATACGCGGATTATTATTCTTTAGATAGTTATGAAGAAGGTTGGTCTTCTGCATATTTGACAATTCTACCACGCAAAATCACCGAAGACAGGCTACTTGCATTTATAAATTTAGTAGGGTTATTAGCGATTGAAGGTGAGCAGTGGAAAAAATCAGAATCGAACGTAACCATCAGAGTATTGCTTAATTTTTTCACTTTTGGTGGCTATTTATCCAATCTAGAAGGACGTGAGGTTTCTATTGATTCTTTTTGGTTTGATTATATTGACATATTTAACGGCATCAAAAATAGCCCTAAAGCATCTTTTCATAAAAATGGCGTTGAAAGGACCTTTCTTAATCTTTTGAACAAAGAGGACATTATTGATGTGCTCATCTTTGATGACAAATGGAATCAAAGACTATACTTCCTGAAAACAAAGGACAATTGGGTGGTATTTGAATGGGGAACTGCTGCATGATTCATTGCCAAGTAGTAAAATGACATAAAATAGTGCATATTTACGTGGATCATCTCGCTCACACCACCAAAACCCACCCACATGCAACGCCGCAAATTCATCGCCCAAAGCACCCTCGCCACCGCCTCCTTACTCGCGCCCACCAGCCTCGGCTCCTGGCCGCATCCCGAAAAGAAGCTGGGCGTAGCCCTGGTTGGCCTTGGCAACTACGCCACCCGCCAATTGGCTCCAGCCCTCCAACAAACCCAACATTGCCGCCTCGCGGGCATCGTCACCGG
>JAIXOO010000089.1 GCA_027486765.1 Saprospiraceae bacterium | reverse complement strand
TTCAGTGCCCTTTGGGCCGTGGTTTTGTTTGTTTTGCCGCTGGTGGTGGTGGATTGGCAGCAGTTGTTGTTTCTTTACCGCAGTTGGGGACATTTGCTCGCGGACGACCACAGCATTTCGTATGGCTTTTCGGTGATGGGCTGGTTGAATACCTGGTTTGGCTTGATGGCCGACAAAATAGTGGTGCTTGGCACGGGCGTGTTGTTGTTTTGCCTGCCATTGTTGCGTTTTAAACTGTATTCGAATTTTACTTTTCGAATTCTCACCCTTTGTTCAGTGTTGATCTGGGTGATTGTTTTTAACCACAAAGCGGAGTCCGCTACCTTTGTGATTGCCATGAGTGGCATTGCGATCTGGTTTTTTGCGCAGGAAAAATTGAGTTGGGAGAATCTGGCATTGCTGATACTGGCGATTGTTTTTACCTCCCTATCCCCTACTGATTTGTTTCCCAAATTTATCCGCAAGGGTTTCCTGGAACCTTACGTGGTGAAGGCCGTGCCTTGCATCCTAATTTGGGGCAAAATCATCTGGGAAATGTTGCGGATGCCCAGGGTAGAGGCGGCGACAAGTACCAATTAATCAGCTGCTTTCGCCATGCCCATTCAAGTGCCCATCCAGGCGCAAGCCAGTCGAATACTTGACTTCCGACATGACAAAAGAGCTTTGTACCTGCCCCAGTTCTTCCAAATTGGCCAAACGATTGACCATAAACTCCTGGTATTCGTTCATGCTGCGTACAATGACCTTCAATAAATAATCATAAGTCCCTGCAATGTGGTAACATTCCACGATTTCAGGAAAACCGCTGATCTGTTGTTCAAAGGTTTTGAGGACTTGTCGATTGTGTCCCTTGAGCGAAACACTACAAAACACAACTACGTGAAAATCGAGCATGTCCTTGTTCACGAGCGCCACATAGCGCTTGATGTAGCCTTCTTCCTCCATCCTACGAATACGTTCATAAACGGGCGTAGCGGTCATGCCTAATTCGGCGGCAATTTCTTTGATGGTGTACTTGGCATCTACCTGCAAGAGGTCCAAAATGCGGTAATCAATGTGATCCAGCGTCTTCATACTAATCTCAGATTGAGGGTTCAGTGCAGAGTGTGGTAGGAAGTCAAAATCGCTTGAGATCTATACAGAACTGAATAATAGGTGAAAATAAGTATTCTGTTCCAAGAATGAAGGAATAGCGTAAAAATTTATTCTAAAAACAGCTCATTTTGTGGAAAAATAAAAGAAATGGCACCATTAGACATCGTCTTAGCCATTCTGCGTATCTTGTGGCCGATTTTTTTACATACGAATAAGACCAAAAGCAGGAAAAAATGAATGTGGATGCCTGTGAAATCAACCGTTGGGAATTGCTCCGCCGCCAATTGAACAACCTTGACCAACAACATTTTGAGGAACTGGTGAAAGCCTCTCCTGATGCGATCGTTTTGGATGTACGCACCCAATCCGAATTTGAAGCCGAACACCTCCCTGGTGCCATCCACATGGATTATTTCGGCCCCGACTTGATCGAACAAATGGACGCTTTGGACAAAACCAAACCGTACCTCATCTATTGCCGCAGTGGCCGCCGCTCCGTACGGGTTTGTGTTCTGATGCGCAACAGTGGCTTCAAAGAAGTGTACAACCTGGATGGCGGGATCAAGGCTTGGCAGTAAGTTTGAGTTGTTTTGATGAAATAGCGCTGTCGCCAGCTTTTTCTTTTCCCTTCTTTTTCTCCTTATTCCGCCTTCCCCACCAAATCATAAAGCCCGTAATCGGCAAACTCGCAATGATCAGCGAGGCAAAAAAAGCCAGGATTTTGCCAGGCAAGCCCAAAACTGCGCCCACATGGATGTCGTAATTCATGCGCATCACCTTGTCGGCCAGCTTTGCTTCGGCCAGTCGCCCATAGAGGTGCTCTACTGATTTTTCCTCCAACGTATATTGATCAAAATAACGGTAGTCGGTAGACCAGTAGCGGCCCTCCCGCGTATTGGAGTTGGCGGAAATGGTGGAACTATCCGTTTCTGGAATGTGTACCTCAATCAATTTGGCTTCAGGATGTTGTTCGTTCATCAATTTCCAAACCCGATCGATGGCCGGAGCCTGAGTGGCCAATTGTATCCCTTTTTGCTTTTTATCCGAAACAGGCTCTTCGTATAATAAAGATTTTTCACCTCCAAACGCGGTATAATAACCCTTGGCGAACCACTGAAAGCCCCAAACCAAACCCGTCAGCGCAAAAACCAGGGCTAGTACTAAGCTATAAAAACCGAGCACATTGTGCAAATCATAGTTTTTGCGCCGCCATTTTGCCCCCCATTTGATCGAAAAACGCTGGGGTGCTACCTTCCGGTTTTTGGGCCACCACAATACCAGTCCTGACAAGACCATGAATAAAAACACCAGTGTAGCACTTGCCACAATCGGTTGCCCAATCCTGGGCGGCAGCCACAGGTAAAAATGCCCATTGAGCACAATGCGAAAAAAATCGGCATCCATGTTTTTTACCTTCAACACCTCTCCCGAATAAGGATTCAGATACGTGATGTAGTAATAGGTAGGCTCGTAATGGTAAAAAATGGCCTGTGCCGCCTGGTGTTTGCCGCCGTAAAGGATGGCGTGCAGGTGTTTGTGTGGCAGTTGCTTTACGGCAATGTCTTGTAGCTGGGACGGTGGCAAAAACACTGCATCACGCGGTTCCACAAAGCGATAAGCCTGGCTCAGGTTTTGAATTTCTTCCTGAAAGGCATACAAACAGCCCGTGATGGCAACAACAAACACCAGTAGCCCGGACGTGAGTCCGAGCCAAAGGTGCAGTTTCCCGATGATTTTTTTAATCCTCAATGGAAATGATGTGGGATACATAGGAAGTTTAAAATTTATAGCTGATCGTCAAGCGGCTATTGCGCTTGGCTTCAGTTTGCCAGTAATAGATGCCGTAGTAAGGCGCACCGGAGAACAGGTACTCGTTGAAGAGGTTGTACACGTTGAAATTGATGCCGAACTGCTGGGTATTGTAAGAAATGCCACCATCAACCCGGAAGTAGTCGGGCAAGGCATTTTCAGTATTGTCAAAAACATACCAGGAAGAACGCCCGGCCTGGAATTGATAACCCAAAGAGAGTTTCAAACCCTTCAAGCTCGGATTTGTGAAGTTGTAACCCAACCAAGCATTCTGAATGTGGCGGGTAGCACCAGCTACCTGATTGCCGATCACTTCGGGGTTGGCATCTCTGGTGACCAGGGCGTTGGTGTAAGCGTAGTTGAGTACCAGGTCCAGGTTTTTGAATACCTCACCACGGATGTCCAATTCAATGCCTTCAATCTGCTGTTGACCCGTTTGGCGGTTGTAGATGAACTGCCCGGTTGTAGGATCAGGGTGCTCTAGATCGGTGGTTAAAACGTTGTTTTTGGTGATTCTGTAAACCGACAGCGACGAGTTCCATTTTTTCTGAAACCAGTCTTTTTTCACCCCAAATTCCAGGTTGTTGCCCGTGACGGGGTCAAAACTTTTGCCCTGCCAGTCGGCGCCATAGTTGGCCAAAAAGGCTTGATCGTAGATGAAATAAACGGTAGACTGCTTGTTGAGGGAATAACTGGCCCCCAGGCGTGGGGTGAATTTACCATTGTCGGTGCTGCCACTGTAAGGGTTTTGATCGGTATTATGGGTATAACGTCCGGCGATGGTCAGGCGCAATTTGTTGTCAAACAACTGTACCTCGTCCTGAATGTACACTGAGCTGTAGCCATTGTTGTAGCGTACGCCGCGCTCGCGGATGTCTTTGCTGCGATCCCATACCGGGATTTCGCTGGCGGGAACGCTGCCATAAACGGGTGCATAAATGTTGAAGGTAGAATCGCCCAGGGCCGCTCCTTGGTTCCAGTCGGCGTAATAATCTTTGTGGCTCATGTCCAGTCCACCGAGCAGTTTGTGGGTAAGCGCACCAGTTTTTGCCGTACCGTTAACATACACCTGGCCGATTTTGCTTTGCCCGAGGGCATCCCAAATGCTGATGCCGCGTTGCATTGAGCGTTCGTCAAAGCTGGAAATGCCTCGTGGCCAAATGCTCTGCCCGACTTGATTGTAGTTGTAGTAAGCAGCTTGGGCAGTGAGTTTCCATTCTTTGCTTAAGTAATGTTCAAAAATCGCCAGGATGCTATTGTCATTGATGTTGGTGGGATCCAAATTGGACTCGGCGGTGGTAAAATTAACGGGGAGATCTGCATAGCCTTTTTTGGAAAAAGCATAATTGCTGCCAATCACGCTCATCTGGGAATATTGGTGGGTGTATTCGAGGGTCAAAGCACTTTTGTCGTCGATTTGGTACTTGACCACTGGCACAATGGAATAGCGGTTGTTGTATTCAAAATCGCGGTGCGAGCCTTCCAATTGGCCCATCAGGTTGATGCGGTACAACCACTTGCCATCTTTCGACAATTTACCGTCCAAATCCAGGGTGCTGCGGTAGGTGTCAAAACTGCCGAGTGAAAAACTGACTTCCCCTTTTTCGGTGCCGCTGGGCTTTTTGGTCACCACGTTGTACATGCCGCTGGGTTCGCCATTGGCCAACATAAACCCGGCGGGGCCTTTCACAAATTCGAGGCGCTCCACCATACTCATGTCTTCGGCCAGCGGGCCCCAGGGCATTTGTACGTTCATGCCGTTGCGGAAGGCGGTTATTTGGGCGCCACGCATGTAAATGAGGGCGTAGTTGTCCCAATGCTCCACTTTTTGGGCACCACTCACGTTGCGCTGGATGCCTTCCAACATGTCAAAGGCTTGCTGATCGGCCAACATTTGTTTGCCAATCACCTGGATGTTTTGGGCTGTTTCCAAAATGGGGGAGGAAAGGCGTAAGGACTTGGAGGTGTACTCACTTTTGTACTTGTGCGGATTGGCGATGATGATGACTTCCTTGAGTTGTTGGCTGTTTTCGCTGAGCACGAAATCCAGCGTCAATTTTTGGCCACCTACAATTTCCACCTCATTAATCTTGGTTTGTAGGCCAATGAAGCTGGCTTGCACCTGGTACTTGCCCGCAGGAATGTCATTGATCAAATAATTGCCCTGCGCGCCGACGATGGCTCCATGGCTGGTGTTGACCAAAGAAATGTTGACAAATTGGGCAGGTTCGCCATTGCTGGTAGACACCCGGCCAGCTAAGCTACCCGTTTGGGCGAGGCTTACATTGCTGGTAAACAAAAAAAACAAAGCAAAAGAACTTGCTATGGTTGCGTAAAAAGTCCTATTCATTTGGGTAGGTTATTTAGATTGAATTTAAATAATGACCCAAAGCTATAGTGTTACATTGAATACAACAAGTGTTATTTGGACAAAATCTAAATAATACCCAAAATTCGCAGGTGCCCTGATACCTAAGGCTATAAGGTGTGCACTAAAATTAGTTAGTGGCTGACTTGAACAGGTGACTTATCTTGGGTAGAGGTGCCAAAAATGCAGTTGCGAAACGTATTCCTTTGCTTTTCGCGCCACTCTGTCATTATTTTTGATCTGGCGCTTGTTTTGATGGGAAAAAGTATGGAACATTCATCCCATATCACCCATATCTCGACTACCCACAACGATGGCCCATTGCTGGATGCCTATTCTCGGACCATCACCGGAGTAGTCGCCGCAGTTGCCGACTCGGTAGTACACATTGAAGTAAAGAAGAAAAGCAACGATAAAAGAAACAAGGGACAGGCCATGCCCGCTGGCACTGGCTCGGGATTCATCATTTCCTCGGACGGATTTATCCTCACCAACAACCACGTGGTCGACGCCGCCGATCAAATCAGCGTGTCCTTCACCGATGGGCGTAGGGTCAATGCCGAAATCAAAGGTAAAGACGCTTCCACGGATATCGCTGTATTGAAGATCGACGATACTGGACTCAAAGCCCTCCAATTGGCCAATTCCTCCCAGCTGCAAGTGGGCCAAATTGCGGTAGCCATTGGCAATCCGATGGGTTTGCAATATACCGTCACTACGGGGGTGGTCAGTGCATTGGGGCGAACCTTACGCGCCAACAATGGCCGCTTGATCGACGATGTGATTCAAACCGACGCAGCCCTGAATCCAGGCAATAGTGGCGGCCCATTGCTCAACTCCCTGGGGCAGGTGATCGGCGTCAATACCGCCATTGTAGCTTCAGCGCAGGGCTTGTGTTTTGCCATTGCCTCCAATTTGGCCGAATACATCGCCGGACAATTGATCCTCCATGGTCAGGTGCGCCGCGCCCAAATCGGCATCGGTGCCCAGGGCGTCAACCTGACCAACCGCATGATCGCCGCCAATCGCCTGAGCACTCCAACGGGTGTGTACGTTTACGAGGTGATCCCCGACGGGCATTTCAACAACCAACAATTGCTCAAGGGCGACATCATCGTAGACTTTGAAGGCAGCCCCGTAGCCTCGGTGGACGACCTGCACAAATTGCTCAATTTCAGCCGCATCGGGCAACGCACGAAGCTTGGGGTTTTGCGCAATGGCCACCGGTTCGATGTGGAAGTAATCCCTGGGCAAGTGACGCTTTAATTGCTGCGAGGCGCTGGTTTTTTGTGTAAATTCGCGCTGGGAATACCACTGTATTTTTTATGACTACTTCCCTTAGGTGTCCCTTGGTGTCTTAGGTTCCTTAGGTGGTGAAAAGAACCAAACCTGCGAAGCAGGGTATTATTTCACCACCTAAGGAACCTAAGACACGAAGAGACACCTAAGGCACTAAACAAACATTTCGGTGGTGAATCTCCCAACAGACCAGATCGCCAAATTATGGAAACCATCACCGCCTACCAGCCTCAATACAAAATCCGCCTCGTCACCGCCGCCTCCCTCTTCGACGGCCACGATGCCGCCATCAACATCATGCGCCGCATCCTGCAAAGTTCAGGTGCCGAGATCATCCACCTGGGGCACAACCGCTCGGTGCGCGAAATCGTCGACGCAGCCATTCAGGAAGACGTGCAGGGCATTGCCATTACCTCCTATCAGGGTGGGCACCTGGAGTTTTTTAAATACATGTACGATCTGCTGCAAGAACAAGGTGCGGGGCACATCAAAATTTTTGGCGGGGGCGGGGGCACCATTTTGCCCCACGAAATTCAAGAGCTTCAGGCCTACGGCATTGCCCGCATCTACTCTCCCGACGATGGGCGACACATGGGTTTGCAGGGCATGATCAACGACTTGTTGTCAAAATGTGACTTCCCGGTGGGGCAACACCTCAATGGGGAGCTAAAAACCTTTCACCTGCGCGAAGGGCGCAGCATCGCGCGGATGATTTCGGCCATTGAGAACTATCCTGAGGCCAATCGGGACTGGTTGGAAAAATTGAGTAAGGAAGTTGGTGACAAAAATATTCCTGTGCTCGGCATTACCGGCACTGGTGGCGCGGGCAAAAGTAGCCTGGTGGACGAATTGCTGCGGCGCTTTTTGCTCGATTTTCCCGATAAAACCATCGCCATCATTTCGGTCGATCCCTCCAAACGAAAAACGGGTGGTGCCCTACTCGGCGACCGCATCCGCATGAACGCCGCCAGCAATCCCCGGGTGTACATGCGCTCCCTGGCGACCCGCCAATCCAACCTGGCTCTCTCTCGCTACGTGGCCGACGCGGTCAACATCCTTAAGGCCGCCCAATACGACCTGATCATCCTCGAAACTTCGGGCATTGGCCAATCGGATACCGAGATTGTGGATCATTCCGACATTTCCCTCTATGTGATGACCCCCGAATACGGTGCGGCCACCCAGTTGGAAAAAATCGACATGATCGACTTTGCTGACGTAATTGCCATCAACAAATTTGACAAACGCGGTGCCCTGGATGCCCTGCGCGACGTCAAAAAACAATACCAACGGGCGCACCAATTGTGGCAAAAGGCAGTGGATGAGATGCCCGTTTTTGGCACCATCGCTTCGCAGTTCAATGACCCCGGTATGAACCGCTTGTACCACAAAGTCATGGAGGTATTGGTGGAAAAAACGGGGGCCAATTTGCCCTCCCACCTTCAAGCTGGAAACGAAGCCAGTGCCAAGGTCTACATCATTCCCCCTCAACGGGTGCGCTATCTCTCCGAAATTGCCGAAAGCAACCGCGCTTATGAGCAAAAAGTAACCCAGGAAAGTGACTTGGCCCGCCAACTTTTTGCCCTGGATACCAGCGTCAAAACCTTGCAACAGCGGGGCGTGTCTGCTGAATTGATCCAGGCTTTGACCGAACAATACCAGCAACTGGAACAATACCTTTCGCATGCCGCCAAAAAAATCCTGGCCGAATGGCCTGCCCGTATCGCCGCCTACGCCGGCGACGAATTTGTGTACAAGGTGCGGGGCAAGGAAATTCGGGTTCCCACCTTTACGACCTCTCTTTCCCATACCCGCATTCCCCGTGTGGCCCTGCCGAAGTACCAGGATTGGGGCGAAATCCTGCGTTGGGTGATGCGTGAAAATGTGCCGGGTGAGTTTCCCTACGCCGCCGGAGTCTTTCCGTTCAAGCGCGAAGGTGAAGACCCCACCCGTATGTTTGCTGGCGAAGGTGGCCCCGAGCGCACCAATCGCCGTTTCCACTATGTCTCGCTGGACATGCCCGCCATCCGCCTGTCCACTGCCTTTGACTCGGTAACGCTGTACGGCGAAGACCCGGATTACCGGCCCGACATTTATGGAAAAATTGGCAATTCGGGGGTGAGCATTTGTTGTTTGGACGATGCCAAAAAACTGTACTCTGGCTTCGATCTTTGTGATCCACGCACTTCGGTGTCGATGACCATCAATGGCCCTGCCGCCACCATCACCGCGTTTTTTATGAATGCGGCGATTGATCAGCAGTGTGAAAAATACATCGGGGAGCACCATTTAGAAGCTGTGGTGGAGGCCAAGTTGCGGGAGTTATACGATCAACAGGGCATGACCCGTCCGCAATACCACGGCGAAATTCCAGCGGGCAACAATGGCCTCGGCTTGCTCTTGCTCGGCATCACGGGGGATCAGATTTTGTCGCCTGAGGTGTACGCCCAACTCAAAGCCAAAGCCTTGAATGCGGTGCGCGGCACCGTGCAAGCAGATATTTTGAAAGAAGACCAGGCGCAAAATACCTGCATTTTTTCCACCGAGTTTTCGCTCAAACTGATGGGCGACGTGCAGGAATACTTTGTACAGCAGCAGGTGCGCAATTTTTACTCGGTGTCCATTTCGGGCTACCACATCGCTGAGGCGGGTGCGAATCCGATTTCGCAACTGGCGTTTACCCTTGCCAATGGCTTTACTTTTGTGGAATATTACCTCTCACGGGGCATGCAGATCGACGATTTTGCACCCAACCTTTCCTTCTTTTTTTCCAATGGCGTCGATCCAGAATATGCGGTGATTGGGCGGGTAGCCCGCCGCATTTGGGCCAAGGCGATGAAGGAAAAATACGGGGCCAACGAACGCTCGCAAATGCTCAAATACCACATCCAAACCAGTGGCCGTTCCCTACACGCGCAGGAGATCGACTTCAACGACATTCGTACCACCCTGCAAGCACTTTACGCCATTTACGACAACTGCAACTCTTTGCATACCAATGCTTACGACGAGGCAATTACCACCCCCACCGAAGAAAGTGTACGCCGTGCCATGGCCATCCAGTTGATCATCAACAAGGAATTGGGCCTGGCCAAAAACGAAAACCCGCTGCAAGGGGCATTCATCATTGAGGAGTTGACGGACTTGGTGGAAGAAGCAGTATTGCTCGAATTCGACCGCCTGAGCGAACGGGGCGGTGTGCTCGGGGCCATGGAAACGATGTACCAACGCGGCAAAATCCAGGAGGAAAGCCTTTACTACGAAACATTAAAGCACAATGGTGATTTCCCGATCATCGGGGTGAATACCTTCCT
>JAIXOO010000069.1 GCA_027486765.1 Saprospiraceae bacterium | reverse complement strand
GTGGATACCTCCTTCATCTTCGCTTTGCAAGAATATGAGCTGGTGGAAATCGTGGTCATCGAAGAAACCCATTATCTGCCGGAAGCGCAACTACCCGAAGTAGAAAAAATGCTCCGTTTGCATTACGAACTTGAAATCAACCTGGAGGGTATCGACGCCATTGCCACGCTCCTGAAACAGATCGCAGCACTTGAGCAGGAACTCACTGCAGCCAAAAATAAATTGCGGGTATTTGAACCTGCTTGAGATGAGTGAGCGCATCACTAAAAAATGATAAAATGAATAGTAGCGCTGTATCAGAGTTTGCTCTAATAATTGTTTACATTTACCATTGGCCGCATCAGTCTATATTTTACCTAGCCGCAAACAAATACAGCCAAAAAACTACTGAATGAAATTGAAAGTTACTTGCCAACTGGATTACCAAACTTATCAAAACGTACCCTTAATTTTCCTTTTAAAGCTGCGACCTGATTTCAACCAAACCATTCTTAACGAGGAGTTTATCGTCGAACCAGCGGTGCCCGTAACGGAATACCTGGACCATTATGGAAATTACTGCCAACGTATGATTTCCCCCATGGGTCAATTTTCAATCAAAACCAGTGCATTGGTAGTGACGGCACCAACCATTGAAGTGGATTCCAGCGCAAACTTTGTGTTGATTCAGGATGTGCCCGATGATGTTCTCCTCTATTTGCTGCCAAGTCGGTATTGTGAGTCGGACAAACTGCTCGCTAAAGCCTCTGAAATCATCTATTATTTGTCCACGGGCTACGAAATGGTGGAGGCCATCCGACAATGGGTTAGGAACAACATCAAATACGAGTACAACCATAGCACCCCTTCCACTTCAGCAATGGATACCCTGTACAGTCAAATCGGAGTCTGTAGAGATTTATCCCATTTGGCCATCGCCCTTTGCCGCAGCATCAATATCCCTGCGCGCTTTGTAGTGGGGTATTTGCACAATTTGGAGCCAATGGATTTACACGCCTGGTTTGAGGCCTACGTGGGTGGAAAATGGTACACTTTTGATGCTACCCAAGAGAATACTACCGGCGGAAGAGCCGTTTTGGCATACGGCAGAGATGCCGCTGACGTGGCTACCATGACTTACTTTGGAGACCTTCAACTGGATAGCATGTTTGTGGGCTTGGAACAAATTGAAGCGTAGCCTTAGGAGCTTTTTTTATTGCTCCGATAGCAATACCAGGCCCAAAAAATAAATACAAACTGCACGGGCAACCTGATCAAGGCCGCTTGATGGCTTCCTACTGCCGGGTCGCCCCGGAACACATCAATCACGTGTAAGGGCAAAAAAAGTATCATCAGCAAAAGGATCCCCAGCGTAGCAAGGTGCCGGAAACGAGGAATCATTGCCCCAAGGCCTAGGCCTATTTCCACTACCCCTCCTGCGATATTGAGGGCGCCATTCAGTGCGAATTCGGGAAAAAAACCGGCATACATCAATGGATTCAGAAAGTGCGAAACACCTCCCAAAATCATGAGTAAGCCCAATAGAATGGTTAATACTAGCTTGAAGATTTTCATGGCGTTGGTTTTAGGCTCAAAAGATATTTATTCTCTTTGCTCCTCAAAGCTAAACAAATAAACGAACCATCATTCACTTCTTATAGCTTCAGCAGCTTTTCTTTCGTGGTCAATGTCATCATGAAACGCCTTATCTTTGCCCCAAATCAACCAAGCATGTCCCCTACTCCCCTCGTCGACAAACAATTTTTAATCGAAAAAAGGGCAGCGCAAAGTGGCTTTGACATGA
This sequence comes from Saprospiraceae bacterium, assembly GCA_027486765.1. Lineage (GTDB taxonomy): Bacteria > Bacteroidota > Bacteroidia > Chitinophagales > Saprospiraceae > Haliscomenobacter. Next base: position 12,248 of record JAIXOO010000069.1, on the reverse strand, counting down.
GCAACTGGACCTTTGTGATCATTCCAGACATCCCTTCCGAATACAAAGATCGCGGCGGCACGATCAGGGTACGTGGGTTCATTGATTCCTACGAGCTCAAACAGTACAATCTGCTGCCCATGAAAGATCAGCGGATGTTTTTGCCACTCAATGCCGCTGTTCGTAAAAAAATCGGCAAAAAAGAAGGCGACCTCGTGCAGGTGGTTTTGTTCCACGATCCTTCACCGGTGGTTGTTCCAGACGAAATACTAGCTTGTCTATTGGATGCACCCCAAGCCCATCAGTTTTTTTCATCCCTTTCGGAAAGCAATCAGAAATACTACATTGACTGGATCGAGGGAGCGAAAAAAATTGAAACCAAAGTGGAGAGAATTCAAAAGGCCATTGAGCGTTTGGAAAATGGCTTGAAATTTTACGATTGGGTCAATCAGGAATAAAGCATTACACCATTTTTTCAAACAATTCAGCCGTACCTCAACTCATGAAACAGATCACTCATCTCCTTTTGCTAACCCTCTCCTTGCACACAAGTTGCTCTGGTCAGGCCCCACTCTCCGGAAAAATCACCTTAGCCTCAAATGATCAGTGGGCCCCTACCCTATTTTTGATTCAGCCGCGTAGTTTGGATGAGGTAGCGACCAGTTTTTTGGGGCAGGTAATCGATTCGGCAAAGGTAAAAGCGGATGGCAGTTTTGTTTTTGACAAACTCCCGGATAGCCCGGAGCCTATTTTGCTTGAATTGGCCGTACAAAAAAAAGGCGAGCAGTTTGTCAACCGCTTGAACAACAAAGACCCAAGGAGTGACAACTATTGCCCTATCATTTGGAAAAACGGGCTCAAACTTAAAATAAGTGCTTCGATGGCCCAATTCCAAAGCAGTTTTACCATCGAAAATCCCGCCCCTGAAAATGCTGCGCTGCTAAGGTTGAGGGATATTCGCCAAGCAGCTTTTCAGCAATTTATAGCCAAAAGCAAGGACGAGGAGCACGAAGAAGCAAAATTACTCGAAGCCGAAGCGGCAAAATTGAACTTTCAAAAACGCTTAATTGACTTTGCCCAACAAACCGATCAGCTCCTGCCTGCACTTTTGGCCATTCGTTGGGTGAGCCCCAACCAGGATTACGAACGGATACCCGAATTTCTTTTTTCCCAATGCCAAAAATGGCAAAGCAGCAATCCCAGTCATCCCTGGGTGGCTCAACTCTGCAAAAAAAGCAATCGGGAGCGCCTGCCCGTATTGATTGGCGATAAATTGCCCGATGCCCTCCTACCCATGCTGGCCGGAGATACCCTCAACTTAACTCAACTCATTGGCAAACGCCGCTTGACCTTATTGGATCTTTGGGCTTCCTGGTGTGCCCCTTGTCGGCGTGAAAACCGGGATTTTTTGGTACCCTTGTGGGAACAGCACCACAAAAATGGCTTTGAGATCATCGGCTACGCCCTGGACGCCAGCGCTCAAGCTTGGAAAAAGGCGATTCAAACGGATGGGGCCTACCGTTGGGTACATGCTTCGCACTTGCGGGGAGATGATGCCCCTTTGATGGAGGCACTGCGCATTCAGACCATTCCCGCAAATTTTTTACTGGATGCGGATGGGAAGGTAATTGCCAAAAATTTGCACGGTGAAGAGTTGGTAAAGTTTGTAGCGCGGTATCTGGGAGAATGATCGCTTATTTTTGCCCCACTACTACGCATTATGATTTTATGGTTTTTGCAAAAAAACAATCGGTACAAGTACAATTGCAGCCACAAGACCGAATAAAAACATACTCAATAAATAGATCATGACCACTTTGAAAAAAGAAGCAAGCCAGCTTTGTTTGAATAACTTGCGAATGGAGTAAGTATAATACAAGGTCATACTCAACATACTCAGCGTGGTGATCAAATCCATGTTTAAGTTGAATAGAAGAATTGGCATAAACACGATTGATGCCTGGGCGCTGAAATAGGCATTAGCCACCAAGTGTTCGGCGTAGTTGAGCCCAGATTTTTTGAAAAAAATCCGGGTGAAAATGGCGAAAAATGGAATGAACAAAATAGAGAATAGCTGAAAGTTTTGTTTCATCAAATCGTTGTACAGCTTAGCAAATTCATTGACATTTTGATCATCACTGGGCTGCATCAAGTTGTCCATACCCGCAATTTGTTGATCATAAAAGCCAAATCCAATGTAGATCAATGCAGAAACAGCCGACCAAAAAATCAGGTATCTGAATGGAGAGCTGTATTTAATCGTTTTACCAGCAAGGTAATCCAGCACTACCTGATCTGGTTTTTTAAACAACATCAAAAAGGTATAAATAAGCCCATGATCCACATTGCTGATCTGACTAAAAATGTCATCAAAAATTGCGCGCATGGTGATGCGACGCTGGATTACTTTTTGTCCGCACTGCCCGCAATACACACCAGAAAGGGGGGCTGCACAAGATTTGCAGTGAAGAATGTCTACTTGATCTTCCATCATTGAGCTTTGTTGGTGCAAGATAGTTTTATTTGCATTTTGTTCAAAAAACAGTGATGAACTTAAGCCTGTCTAAATTTTTGTATCGAAACAAAAATATTTAGACAGGCTCTCACTTACTTGAATAACTTCTGAGCAATGGTTGACAGGTACAATTTGCAGTTCATCCAGGTATGCCCGCCCTCTGAAATCAAGGTTTCATGCTTGATGTTTTTTTGCTTCAATACCTCCATGTATTTCTGGTTTACTGCGTACAGGCCGTCGTCTTTGCCCACCCCGATCCAAAACAATTTGAGCATTTTATTGGTCTGTTCAGGATTGGCAAATGCGCCAGTGTTGTTGCGTTCAAATTCGTTTTCAAGCATGCCGGGTGCAAATCCACACACATAACTGAATTTGTCCAGGTTATTCAACCCGAAATACAAAGTCGTTCCTCCTCCTCCTGAAAACCCGGCAATGGCCCGACTGTCTTTGGCCGTTTTGGTTCGATAGTTTTTCTCCACAAAGGGCATCAGGTTGTCAAAAAAGTCAGGTTTGAATTCCTGGAGGTTATCCCAGTTGCGTAGACTACCTGAAGATTTGCTGATTTTTGGATAAGCCCGGCCATAAGGCATCACAATGATCATCGGTTCGGCTTTACCTTCGGCAATCAAATTGTCAAGGATGATATTGGCCCGCCCCACCTTGGTCCAGGTTTCTTCGGTATCAGTGGTTCCATGCAACAAATACAATACCGGGTATTTCTTCTTCGGGTTTTCCTCGTAGCCCGGTGGCGTGTAAATTACCACGGGGCGAATACCCAATGCTGGTGAGTTGTAATACCGGTAAGAGACCGTACCATGGGGCACATTTTTAAGGGTATGCACCAAAGGACTATTTCCGCTAACTTCCAAAATGCTGTTCTGAAAGCCCTCATTCGGGAAAATAGCCGAGTTTTTGGGGTCGGCTATCTGAATGCCGTCAACATTGAAGGCATAGGGATACATGTCCGGTTTTACAGGGCCCACGGTCACACTCCACACCCCTTGGGCGTCTTTTTGCATGGCCACGGGAGCCTTTTCAAATTGCGCATTGAGTTTCACCTCTTTGGCATTGGGCGCCCAAAGTCTGAAAATCACTTTTCCATCGAGGGAAACTTCCGGGGAAACAAATGAGGGTTGCACCTCTATGTTGATACCCATTGAGAGCAACATTCGGGAAGCGTATCTTCTCCCAAATCTACGGATGCCCTCAGCGGTGAAATGCAATTTGTCAGGAACAGCCTCCAGGCCGGCAGAAGGAACCACCATGGCCCGGGGGAGGGTTTGGGGCAAGGTAGCGATGATCTCATTCATGCTGGCGCAGCGTCCGCCCTGGTCGGCGTTCACCAACTCGCCCGCCAGCAAGGGGATGGAATTGGGTGCCAACTTCAAGTCTGCGAGTAAATCGTCGTAGATTTTTTTGACTTTTGCGGGCCAGGCTTTGTCGCCCGTATTTGACTCGCCTTGGTGCAACAATATCCCCTTGATCACGCCCTTTTGCTGAGCGATCCGGGACATGTCCACCAGTCGCTGGTAAGGATTCCCACCATAGGCATCGGACATTTTAATCATCCAGGGCCGGGAGGCAGCCGAAGTGTCCAGGTAGGTTTTGTACAAAACTTTGTCAAATATTTCAATCTTGCTCCCCGCTACCGCAACATGTACCAAACCAATGCTGACGTTTTCCGGCAGGTACTGGATCATGGTGCGGCCAAAATAATCGGCGGGTGAAAGGCGGGTATTGCAGCGGCACAGGGGAGGTTTGGCGTCATACCAATTGCCCATGGTTCGGCCCAACTCAGGGCAATCCAAAGCGGATAGCAACTTCAACCTTTTATTGCTGATGGTATCCTGTGGACCAATCGGCGCTGGCCCTTCCATGTTGGACTGGCCAATACACAGGTAAATGTGGAAATTCGGGTCTTGTGCAAAACCTTTTTGCGCAATGAGGCTTAAGCCCATTCCGAATAGAATGAGTAAAATGTTAGTTGTTTGTTTCATAGTTATAGTTTATCAATAAATGTAAATCTAATTTTTATTCGCAATGTCAGGAAACCTTCGATGTGATTTTCTTTGTACGATGTAGTTAGAATCAAAAAAAGAATCTATTTTCGGCAGGTACAAATCCAAGCCATCATGCATTATCGCCTTATTTTCTTTTTGCTTTTAGCACCAATCATTTTTGTTTTTTCCCAATCCAAACCAGCTCCACCCCCTCAGTCAGCCACCACAAAAAAATTCAAAACCCTGGACAGCCTGCTCCAAAGTGAGGTGAATGGGGACAAGATTCCGGGTGCAGTTATTCAGGTCAAAAAAGGCAAACAAGTCCTTTTCCAACGGGCGTACGGGCTTTCCCAAAAATACAACGCTCAGCACCAACTCCTTCCCAATCCTGAGCCAACCACGGCTGAACACTTGTACGATTTGGCTTCCCTGACCAAGGTAGTGGGCACCACCACGGCCATCATGTTGTTGGTTGATCAAGGGTTACTCAAAGTCGATGATCCAGTTGGTCAATACATCCCTGCCTTTGATACCCCTGAAAAAAGCAAAATTACCATTCGGCACTTACTCACCCACTCCGCTGGGCTAAGGGAGTGGTATCCACTTTATTACCGGGCCTCCAATAAGCAGGAGACTTATCGACTCATTGGGGAACTGCCCCTGGCTTTTCCAGTCGGAAAACAGCGCCGCTACAGCGATTTGGGATTTGTACTGCTGGGCCAGATCATCGAGCAGGTATCCAAAATGCCGCTGGAGCAATTCCTGGACCAACAGGTGTTTAAGCCTTTGGGAATGTTGCACACAACTTATAATCCACTGAAAAAGGGAGGGTTTAGTAAAATTGCGGCCACTTCCCATGGAAATCCCTACGAAAAAAGGATGGTTTACGATGCCTCGCTTGGTTTTACGGTAAAAGACCTGGACCCCAAACAATGGGATGGCTGGCGCAATTATACCTTAAAAGGTGAAGTCAACGACGGCAATACCTGGTACGCGAATGGGGGTATCTCTGGAGCAGCAGGCCTGTTTTCCACGGTGGGCGACTTGCAAAAATTGATAGACATGTTGCTGGCCAAAGGAAAAATAGGTGATCGAAAATTTATTTTGGCACAAACCATCGAGCAGTTTTTGGTCAAAGACCAATTCAACAATGGCCTGGGTTGGATGATGGACCCTAGCAATCCAGTCATGAAAAATGCCCCCGCAGGCACCTTTGCGCATACCGGATTCACCGGGACCAGCATTGTGGTAGTGCCCCAGTCGAACATTTCCCTGATTGTGCTCATCAATCGGCAGAACATGGGTCTGTCGGGCAAAGGCACTTATTACGACCTCGGTCCATTGCGCCAGAAGCTTATTGCAGCCGTGTTAAAGCTATAGGGTCTTTTTAAATTTCAACTGGGTATTGATGATGCTGTGCCGAAGGGAATCTGGTAAGAAGCGTACCATCCAATGCATCAGTTTTGAGTCGGCTCCAATGAAGTATTTGAGCTTGGGTTTGCGGCTTTCCAATACTTTTTTATACACCAAGGCAGCTGCCTCCGGGCTTACTCCTTTGTTTTCTAATTTGTTGGAAAGCTGGAGGGCAGATGTGATGTTGTCGCGGTACAAGTGTGCACCTTCGGCGGACAATTGCTGCAAACTGGACTTGATGCTTTCCTCAGCTCGGTTCCAGATTTCCGTTTTTACAGCCCCCGGCAGAATGGCTGAACAGAGAATGTTTTGTGGTGCCAGCTCAAATCGAATAGAATCGGTAAAGCCCAAGATGGCAAACTTGGCGGCGTTGTAAAATTGTATAAACGGGAAGGAAGAAATACTGCCCGCCGAGCCAATATTGATGATCCGGGCACTTGATCCACTTGCCTGCGCATATTTACGCAACAAGGGAATAAATGCTTTGCAGAGATTGGCCATGCCCCAAAAATGGGTTTCCATCAGGTGTTTGGCTGCTGCTTCATCAAATAACTCGGTGGGTACGCCGATGCAGTTGCCCGCATTGTTGATGAGGGCGTACAGGCCATTTTCGCCAACTGTCTTTGCGATCTCCTGATAGGCCTCCTCAATGGCGGAGGGATGAGTAACATCGAGTCGCAGCGGGATGATATGTGGGTGATTATTTTGCTGCCAGTTCTGTAATGCCTTTTCATTTCTCACCCCAGCAAAAACGATGTAGCCGGAATCAGCCAATAGTTTTACAGTTGCGGCTCCGATTCCGGAGGAAGTGCCCGTGATAAGCACGTATTTTGGATGCATATTTTAAATTTTGTGTTGGATTGCTTTTAAAAAGATCGCCCTATTTGTACCAGCATGGTTAAGTGTTTATGTAAAAAAATATCACTGCATTATTCCACAGCTAAGAAATGAGATATATCATTGAATTTGGGTATAAAATTGATCAATTTAGACAAAATGGACAAAGCCATTTTAAAACAAGATGAAAACATTATTCAACTTTGCCAGGTCCAGATCAGTATCCTTTTTTTTGGCACTGACCATGCTTTTTTATGCGGTAAGTTGCAACCAATTCGCTATTCGAAGTATCGCGCCCAAAAAGTTGGTAGTCCTTGAAAAAACTTCATCCCCGCCCAAACACTTCATTGTTCACGCCGGTGAATACCTTTATGAAATTAGTAATTTATCCATGGAGGGAGATAATCTTATAGGTAAATTGGCTCCAGTTACAGGCTCAGTCTATTACAGCTCCATGATGAAGAGTACCGCCATCAAGAATGAAGGTATCCTCAATGAAATTCACCTATTTTTAAATACGACTATTGAACCACAATATGTAGGTAAGGTTTCTCTTCCGTTTAAAGACATTAAAGAGGTGCGGCTCATTCACCATGACGGATCCGGGACCATTGCCCTGACCGTAGTTTCTGTCGTAGTGTTGATCAAGCTATTTTACCTCGCGCTCTCCACCATTACCTTCTGCCCTTTGGTATACGTTCAGGATGGCCAAAAATACGAATTTGCTGGCGAGATATTGGGTGGGGCTATCGGTCAAAACCTATGTCGCAATGACTATCTACCTTTGCCTGCCTTACAAACCCAAGATGGTTTTTACCAGCTTCAAGTCAAAAATGAATTGGAGGAAAAACAATACCTTGACCTTCTGCAATTGGTCTCTGTACAACACCCAACAGGTACCCGCGTATTGATGGATCAAAGTGGACAGGTTCATCTTTTGCGCAATGAGCAGTTCCCGCTGCGAGCGCAAAGTTTTGATGAGGTGGATGTGCGGTTTACCCTGCAAAACAAAAACTGCGATGCCTATTCTTTTAACAATGAGTATGTTTCCCGGAATGGAGTTTTATTGACCTTTAAAAAACCCCAAGATGCCCAAACTGCAAACTTGGTTCTGAATGTAAAAAATAACCTGTGGGCCGATCAGGTCTTGAACGAATACTTTAGCAAGTTTGGCAATAAATTTGACATCTGGATGGCGGAACAAGCTCAATTCCCCTCTGAAGATCAGATACAAAGTATTCTCAAAGGTGATTTGCCTCTTCGGGTTTATCTTAAAAAAGAGGGGCAATGGCAAAAAATCGAGGAATTGTATCCGGTTGGTTCATTGGCCTTAAAAGAGGTGTTGGTTCCGTTGAATCTTTCTGGTATTGATGCGGATGAAATTGAGTTAAAATTGGAAACCGGGTTTATGTTTTGGGACTTGGATTATGCAGCCATAGATTTCACTCAGGCTAGCCCCAGTCAGCTTTTCATTACCCACATCGCTCCAGGTTCAGCCATTGATACGGCTCTTCAAGATCAAACTATGGTGCTGAAAGCAGCAGACCAAAACTATCTGCTGCAAAAAACAGTAGGCGAAGCAATAACCCTTCGGTACCCCCAAGGTCCAACAGTGGAAGGAATGGCCCAGAGCCTCTTTTTGCAAAGTCGGGGGTACTATGAATTGATCCGTAAGTTTAAAGGTACTCCCCGGTTGGATGAACTGAAACAATTCAAAACGCCAGGGGCCTTTTCGGATTTTTCCAGAAAAGAATACCTTAAATTTATTTCACCACTAATGGTCAAGTGGCCTTATTAATCATTCGAGCATTAAGCAATAAGTTCTCCTTCAAAACAACTTTCTCGAATGTTTGGACAAGTACAATAAAGCGGTAAAAGGTAGCAAAAGAACAAAATAGCCCGCCTCTCGGTGAATTCTAATCCAATCCCTACGAATACTAATTCATTGCTATTTCTTTATGGGACGGAAATGAAATAAATTATCTTTCGACAAGAATTCAACCTTGCATGAAAAACAGCCTGTTTCTTTTACTCCTTGTTCTCATGACCTTCACCTGTGCCAGCTCAGTAAAGGATAGCACAGCCATTGGGGTCAATTGCCAGCCAAAAGACTTTGCTGCGCTCAAAACCCTCTTTCGCTACAATCCACAACAACAGACACCTTTCATCATGGCGCATCGTGGTGGACCGAGTGGAGGTTTTCCAGAAAATTGCCTGGCAACTTTCCAACACACCTTGCAACAAGTGCACTGCCCACTCATCGAATTTGATGTACGCATGAGCAAGGATAGTGTGTTGCTGCTCTCGCACGACGATGAACTGGATCGGATGAGCAATGGTACAGGTTCCGTTAGCAAAAGTTTGTGGAAAGACTTGAAGACCATAGACCTGAAAAATGAGGAAGAGCAAGTAACCCCATATCATCCGCCACTTTTTAGGGAAGCACTGCATTTTTTACGGAAAAAAACTTGCATTCTGATCATCGACAACAAACCCGGTACCGCCATGGACTTGGTCTTGCAAGAAATCAGCGAGGCGAAGGTTGAAAATCAGGCGGTATTGATTTGTTACAGCTTGAAAGATGCAGAATACGTTTATCAGCAAAAACCGAATCTGATGTTGGCGCTGGGTTTTAATCAGGAGGCGCAAATTGCGGCCATTGAAAAATCAGGCATTCCGAAAAGTCAATTGGTAGCTCTGACACCGCGCGAAATTCAACCTGCTGGCTATTATCAGCGCATTCATTCCTTGGGCATCACCTGCTCACTGGGCACCAATGGGAATGTCGATACGATACCGATGGCGGATAGCAAAGCATTGTATTTGGAACGTTTTAAGGCTGGGGCGGATATTATTTGTACGGATCGGCCGGTGGAGGTGGCGAGGGTTTTCGGGCTGCACAAGCAATAAAATCTGAACCTTTTTCTCATCCCGGCATTTAGCCTACATGTCCAAGCCCCTCATCAACATCCTCTGGTTCAAACGCGACCTACGCTTACAGGATCATGCTGCCCTGGCACAAGCTGCTGCCGATGGCATCCCCTGTTTGTTGTGGTATTGTTTTGAGCCCAGTTTGATGGCGGCCCCGGAAATGGATTTGCGCCACTGGCGTTTTGTGCATGAAAGCCTTCTCGATCTGCAACAGCAGCTACAAGGCTACCAGAAAAAAATCTACTGGGTACATAGTGAAGTGATTCCCAGTCTGGCAAACCTGGCCGAACATTACCAGATCCAACACTTGTACAGCCACGCCGAAACGGGCATCAAACTGACTTTTGACCGGGATAAGGCGGTCAAAAAATGGTGCCTGAAACAAGGAATCCAATACCATGAATTCCCGCACGATGGCATCATCCGAGGGCGAAAGCACCGGCGTGCCTGGGTTGAAAACCTGGAAAAAGCCTACTTCAAAGCCCCATTAGCCGTGGTAGATTTGTCGCAGCTAAATACCCTGGCTCTTCCCAAAAATCTGCTGGAACAATGGGCTTATCCACCCCTCCCCGCTGTCATCCAAACTCCCCAGGAAGGATTCCAACCCGGTGGCGAAACTACCGCCTGGCGTTACCTCCATTCTTTTTTTCAAGAGCGGGGCAAAAACTACAGCCTGCAATTGTCCAAACCTGCCGCCAGTCGAATCAGTTGCAGTCGCTTGTCGCCCTACTTGGCTTACGGATGCGTCAGTTCACGCACGATCATGCAAATGCTGAGAGGCAAACTGCCCCACAATGCGGGCAGTTGGAACCTTAAAAATTTCCGCTCGCGCCTGTGGTGGCGTTCCCATTTTATCCAAAAACTGGAATCAAACTGGCGCATCGAAATTGAACCGATCAATCCGGTTTTTAATCAACTTGAACGGATCACTGAAGGCCCTTTCCTGGAAGCTTGGAAATTAGGGCAAACGGGATTTCCGATGGTTGATGCGTCCATGCGTTGCCTACAAGCCAATGGCTGGGTCAATTTTCGCATGCGGGCGATGTTGGTTTCTTTTGCTTCGTTTGCCTTGTGGTTGGATTGGCGGCCAATAGCCACTCATTTGGCGCGTTTGTTTTTGGATTTTGAGCCGGGCATCCATTACCCACAAATCCAGATGCAAGCCGGGCTAACCGGTTACCATACCTTGCGGATTTACAACCCGGGCACTCAGGTCATCAAACACGACCCGGAAGGAATTTTTATCAAAAAATGGGTACCCGAACTCCAGCACGTCCCCTCCACACACTTAGCCGAGCCCTGGAAAATGACTCCAATGGAACAAAGTTTCTATCAGTGTAAAATTGGCCAGGATTATCCAGCGCCTCTGGTTGATTTTGAATCGATCATCGCCATCAATAAAGACCGCTACTGGCAATTGCGGCAAAGTGCGGCAGCCAAGCAGGCCTTGCCTAAGCTGTTGGAACAATTTTGTGTACCGAAGGATATTGTGAAGTACCAGCAGCAAACGAATACTTACGTGCAGGAGTGATTTACAACTTCCCCAGCGCCTGCTCAAAATCCGCCACCAAATCCCCAATGAACTCTATCCCCACCGAAACCCGCAACAAATTATCCGGGCTGCGTGGATTTGCGCCTTCGGCCGTACGGCGGTGTTCAATCAAACTCTCTACCCCACCCAAACTGGTCGCATGGGCAAAGATTTGCAGGTGCTCGGCCAATTGAATGGCCGCTTCTTTTCCACCTTTCACTTCGATGGACAACATGCCGCCAAAACCGTGCTGCATTTGTGCTTTGGCTATTTCATGATTCGGGTGAGAGGGCAAACCGGGGTAATACACCCGCTCGATGGCCGGTTTTCCGTGTAAAAATTGCGCCAAAACCTGGGCATTGCTCGCGTGCACGGGCATACGCAGAGGGAAAGTGGCCAGACTGCGGTTCAGCAGCCAACAATCAAATGGCGAGGGTACTCCCCCACCGGCGCTTTGAATCGAGCGCAAACGAGCGCCCAAGGCACCCTTTTCTTTCAAAATCAAAGCCCCTCCTAAGATATCCGAATGCCCCCCAAAGTACTTGGTGGTGGAATGCATCACCAGATCACAGCCCAGTTCAAAAGGGCGTTGAAAGAAGGGCGTCGCCCAGGTATTGTCGCAGGCTACGATGATGCCCTTTTCAGCTCCCAGTTTGGCAATGGCTTGAATGTCGAATATTTTGAGTTTTGGATTGGTGGGCGTCTCGATCCAGATCAACTTAGTCTCAGGCCGAATGGCATCGGCCACATTGCTCACCACGCTCATGTCCACCTCTTCGGCGTTGATTTGCCAGCCTTGGTACACTTGTGACAAGAGGCTGCGAATGCCGTGGTAACAATCATCCGGGATCAGCACATGCGCGCCCGGTTCCAGAATAGCCTGAAACGCCGCATACGCCGCCGCTTGGCCAGAAGCAAAAGCAATGGCCTCGGCCCCACCTTCCAAAATGGCCAACTTGGTTTCCAAACTGATCCGATTGGGGTTCTCGCTCCGAGTATAGATGTGCTCGCGCGGCACCCCGTTTTCCCGCTCAAAGGTGGT
>JAIXOO010000239.1 GCA_027486765.1 Saprospiraceae bacterium | reverse complement strand
GCCTGGAGCACTTCAATCACAAAAGTATATTCAGGAGAAGGCCCAAAATCCTTGCAGGTTTGTAGTGCTTTGGCAAAAGCTTCGTCTACACTATTGGCTTTGCGGTTTTCGTAATCAAAAGACCACTTGATTTCGCTGGACCAGGGATGGCTTTGCAGCACTTCTTCCAATTTGCTGATTTCGGCTTCGTTGATCAGGCCGTCTACCTTGGCCAAGGCGTAGATCAGTTCGCCGAGGGCGTCGTAGAGTTGGGTTTGGGATGTTTCCATTGGACTATTTTTTGGGCAAGATCGGAAAAAAAACACGAAAGTTCCAAGGTTCCGGGGTTCCAAAGTTCCAGGGTTCGGCTACCCAACCCAGGAACTTTGGAACCCTGGAACCCCGGAACCTACTCCTCATGCAACGCCGTCGCTGGCTGTACCCGCGCCGCCTGAATACTCGGGTACAGCGCACAAAGCGTCACCAACACGTAGATCGTCAAGGTAGCGAGCAGCATGCCCACCACATAAACACTGGCCTCCAGGTCAAATACATTGAGCAAGGGAAATTGAACGGCCAAAATCAAGCCCACTAGCACAGCCAGGGTGGCAATCACCCACATTTCCCCTACAAAATGGATCGTAATGGCAGGTGCAGGTGCTCCCAAGGCGCGGCGTAAACCAATTTCACCCTTACGTTTGGCGATGTTGAGGGTGAGCACGCCAAAAAGGCCCAAGGCTACATTGAGCAAAAAGAATCCACACACAATGCTGAAAATCAGGGAGGGGATCGAGGTTTGTTGGTTCATGGATTTGCGCAGGGTTTTGAGGTAGGACAGCTCGAACACCCATTCCGGTTGCATGGCACCAATTTCACGCATGAGTTTGGCCTCAAAGTTGGCATCCACTCCTGGTTTTACCTTGATCAAAACCGAGCCCATGTCCCAATCATTCAGGTTGAAAAAAGCGGGGGTATTGGCCTGGTAGTTCCCATGTTGTTTGAAATTTTCGACGATGCCGACAATTTTCCAGCGTTCGTCGCCTTCCAATTGAATGATTTTGCCGAGGGGATTGTCCTTGCCAAACATTTTTTCCTTGGCAATCCGGTTGATTATAGCCGGAGTGTGTTTGGCCCCTTTATCGGCTCGCGTGTACCAACGCCCTTCGGCTATTTCAATGCCCAGGGTTTTGGCGTAGTGCTCGTCGGTACCATAGATGTCTCCCTGGATGTTTACGTTTTTGTATTTGACATTGCGGTTAGACTGATTGTTGGCAAAAGGGGTATTGCCATTGGTACGGCTGGCCATTTCCACCTCTGGATAAGTGCGGATGCGTTGGTAAATGCTTTTGAGTTTTTCCCCAATCTGGGTGGTGTCCTGATTCCAGTGCATGTTGAGACACCAGACTTGTTCGTATTTGAAGCCCAAGGGGCGTGCGTAGTTTTGGTAGTTGTAAGCCATCAGGCTCATGACGCCAAAAAGGACCAAAAAAGCGACCAGTATTTCTACGATCAGCAAGGCATTGCTGCGTTTTTTGTTCCAAATGAGTTTGAAAAAATGCCGAATCATATGTTTAGAATGTGTCGATGAGTGAATGTGCAACTAGGCTGGTGATTAGCCTATGCACCTTTTAAAGCTTCTGCTGGTTTTAGTTTGGACATGCGCCAGGCCGGTATTACCCCCGACATCAGACCAAACACCAAAGCTAACAACAGACCAATGCCAAAAACCGTGTAGTTGACGCTCAACACTGCATAAGGGATCAAGCCGCTGCGATTAAAGATGCTGAGGATTATTTGGGCAAAAACCAGCGCAATAAGGGCTCCAAGCAAAGTGACGAACACGTTTTCAATCACAAATTGCCATAGAATGGTCTTGGAGGGTGCCCCAAATGCCTTGCGGATGCTGATCTCCGAGGAACGCTCGATGATGCGACTGATGTTCAGGTTGATCAAGTTGATGGCGGGTAAGGCCATGAACAAAAGCATAAACAGCGACACAACCGCGAAAAAGATTTCGGTGCTTTCGGATTGGAAAAACTCGTAGATAAAGCCTTCCAAAAAAGGCTGCGCCTTGGCTTCCAAATGGGCAACTTGCATACCATCTTCTACAAATGGGAATTTTAACCCCCTCTGGGTCAGTTGGTCAAATTCACGTCGGATACCTGGAAATTCACGCGCACTGCCCGCCCGGATGATGCCGATGTAGGGGCCGTTTTTGGAGTCGCTCTCGTATTCACTCTTGGGACTATTGTAAGGAAGGAAAATGTCCGAATAAGTGTAGGGGTGGGTTATAGGCCCACCTTTAACCATGCCAATGATGCGGTATTTTAGCCCGTTGAATTCAATCGGTTTTCCCACCACCGATTCGCCGGCACCAAAGTACTCATCGCGCACTTTTTCGGTAATCACCGCGATGTGTTGGCCTTGGTCAATGTCTGATTCATTGAATAACTTACCTTCTAGCAATTCATAATCCGTCACCCGCCAAAATCCGGGATCCGCGTATTTCACCATGAGTTTGATGCGTTTGCTACCCACATAAGCATTGGTCGTCTTGAACAGGGAACTGATGCCGTAGTCTTCAATGCCGCCCAGCGCGCTCAGGTTTTTTTTCAAAAATTGATAGGATAGCGGACCTTTCATCATCGAAGTACGTGAAGAATCCCTCAAAATAATGGAATGGATGTACAAGGTCCGGTAACGCTGCTGCTCCGGGTAATGACTCCCAAACATGTGGTCCAAAAATGCGCTCAACACCAGTAGAATCAGCAGGGTGAAGCTGATGCCGAAGAGGCTGATGAAGGTGTAGAAGGGGTTGCGGAGGAGAACCTTCCAGGCGATTTTTATATAGTTGCTTAACATAGTCTAGGTTTTTTCCCGTGAATAGCCCACGAATAAATTCGTGGGGTGGGGCTTTATGGTTGCCTCCCACGGATGAATCCGTGGGTTGGCGGAAATCGTGCAAGAAGGGTTCCAGTGTTCCAGGTTCCAAAGTTCCAGGGTTGGCGATAAACCCTGGAACTTTGGAACCTGGAACACTGGAACCAACAGTTAAGAAACCTGGCGGCCGTCGAAGAGGCGGATCAGGCGGTTGGTGCGTTTGGCCATGTTTTCATCGTGGGTGACCATGATGATGGTGCTGCCTTCCTGGTTGAGTTGGAGCAGGATGTTCAGGATTTCGTTGCCCATGTTGCTGTCCAGGTTTCCGGTAGGTTCATCGGCCAGGATGAGGGAGGGGCGACCTACGATGGCGCGCGCGATGGCGACCCGTTGTTTTTGCCCACCGGAAAGTTGGGTGGGGAAGTGCTTCATGCGGTTGCTGAGTCCTACTTTTTCTAGGGCTTCCTTGGCTAGTTCCCTGCGCTTGCTGCCGCTACCTGGGCGGTATAGTAAGGGGATTTCCACGTTGTCCAACACCGAGAGGTCGTTGATGAGGTGAAAACTTTGGAAAATGAAGCCAATCTCCTGGTTGCGGATGCGGGCCAAGTCCTTGTCTTTATAGCCTTTCAGTTGGCGATTGTTGATGGTCACTTCACCTTTGGAGGGTTCATCAAGCAAACCCATAATGTTCAGCAGGGTACTTTTGCCGCAGCCCGAGGGGCCCATGATGGACACAAATTCGCCCTTTTGAATGTCTACATTGATGTTGTCCAGAGCCAGGGTTTCAATGGAACTGGTGCGGTACACTTTTTCGATGCCGGATAACTTAATCATGTTGAAAGTTTTAGGGTTCCAGAGTTCCAGGTTCCAAAGTTCCAGGGTTGAGACCTAACCCTGGAACTTTGGAACCCTGGAACTTTGGAACCTTTTTACGCTATTGGATTTTTTTGTTTTGTTCAAAATCATACAAAGTCAACAAACGCAAGGTGTAATACGCCCGCCAATAATCGCGCAGCGCCAGGATGTAGTCACGTTTGGCGCGGTCTTTTTCCTGGATGGCGATACTCAGGTCGGTGATGCTGAGGTCGCTGAGCAAAAAACGATCCTGGGCAATCTTGAAACGCTCCGCCGCAATTTGATCGGCACGGGCGTTGAGGCTTACTTGTTGTTGTAGCATGCCCATCAAGGTGACCTGGGTGAATACCTCTTGCTCAAAACTCATTCGGTCTTGCTCTACGGTTTGTTGGGTCAGTTGCAAATTCGCTTTGGCAGTAGCGGTGCGCGAGCGGCTGCGGCCCCAGTCCATCAGCGGGATGGAAAATTCGAGTTGGACGAATTCCCGATCCTGTGGTTTTTGGTAAATATCGAGCGGCTGATTGCCCCGGTTGCTGAGGCCAAAAGCAGCACTCAGGGTAGCGTTGAAACCATTGTCGCTTTTGGCCCGGTTCAACTCGCGGGAAGCTTCAAGCAGGCGGCGTTTGAAGGCAATGGCATCGGCGCGGTTGTTCAGGGCTTCCTGGCTGGCTTTGGTCGCATCTACACTAAACACTGGACCGGGAGTGGGTACTTCCAAGGCCAGTTTTTCATCACCCCGGTACGAGAGGTGGGTTTTGAGTTGCAGTTGGGCTACTTCGGCGGCTTGGTTTGCGCTGGCAAAGTCTTTTTGCGCATTCAATACGCCGAGTTGCAATTGCAGGAGGTCGTTTTGTGAAATTTTACCCAAAATCAGTTTTTGGTTGGCGATTTTGTACAAAGTATCGCTGCTACTCAGGTTGGTTTGAGCTATTTGTAAATTGACTTGAGCAATGAGTAGGTTGAAGTAATACACCGTGGCGTCGAGGGCCACTTGCTCCATGTTTTCGAGGTATTGCTGTTGGCTCTCATTGTACTGGAGGGGTTCGGTTTGTTTGTCCCACTTCCAAAGGTTGAACTGCGAGAGGGGCTGTTTGATGCCGATGGCAAAAGGAACCCCGTTGTACAAGGTGCTGTTTTGGATGAAATTGTCAAAACGTTGGAGTTGCTTTTGGGCAAAAATGGTGCCACCCGTACGCGAAATCCTTTGGCTGAGTTCGAGGTTGAGCGAAGAATTGTTGTAGGAAACGGGCAAAAAGGCAATGTTCCCATCTGGTTGGGTCACTTCTAAAAAGGAGCGGGTGAAGCTGGGCAGTGAGCCACTCAAACTCAATTGGGGCTTGAAGTCAGACTGATAGCTGCGCCAGCGCCAATAAGCGGTTTCTTTTTGAGTAGCGGCTTGTTTGGCCGAAATGGATTGGCCGCGTGCCAGTTCAACGGCTGCGTCCAGGCGCAAGGCACGCGCGGGTGCCTGCGCAATGGACCAGCAATGGGCCATGCTCCCCAAAAAAAGAAAAAACAGTCGGGTGATTGATGCATGCATGGTATTAAGGTTTCAAGGTGATTTCGCGTAGGTGTTCAAAACGACTCAAATCGCTGACGATGATGCGCTCGCCGGGGCGAATGCCATTTTTGATTTCTACATAATCGAAGTTGGACAAACCCACTTCGATTTCGCGGCGCCGGGCAATACCATTTTCCAGCACAAAAACCGTTTGGCGTTTTTTGCCATTAAAAGCGGGGCCATTGGCCACCCGCACCGATTGTTTGGAATCGCTGGTGACCACAAAAATTTCCACTTTCATGCTGGGGCGCAGGATAGCGTTTTGGGCGTCGTCGAGTTGTACCGAAAACTGCACCACGTCATTTTCAACCGCAGGTTTGATTTGGGTGATCATCCCCCGTAGGTCGGTTTCGTTGACGCGCACGATCACGGGTAGGCCTACTTGCACTTGTTCTGCGTAGGCATCAGAAGCGGAACCTTCGATGCGGAAACTTTTTAAATCGGCAATTTTGGCCAACATTTCCCCTTCGTTTACGGTGGTGCCCACTTTGTCGTTGACCCAGGTGAGTACCCCCGGTCGATCGGCCACCATGTCGGCGGTTTTGAGTTTGTGCTGGAGTTCTTTCATGCCCGTTTCTTCGATGCGGACCTGGAGTTCGGATTCGCGCAGATTGGTGCTTTTGGCTTGGCGGTTGTAACGCACCTGATTTTCGAGTTTGTCTTTTTCCAGCTCTGAAATTTTTAGGGCATTTTCAGCGCGGCTGACGTCTTCCTGGGTGCGGCCACCTACTTTGAATAGGCGACGGGTATCTTCCAATTCGGCTTTTTGGCGATTGATGCTAAGGCCCTTGATCTGGTTGTCCAATTCGGCGTCCAGCGCATCTTTTTCCAGTTGGAATTTCAGTTTTTCCACGCCATTGCGTTTGAGTTCTAGTTGGTCTTTCAGCTTTTCGAGTTCGATCAGGGAAAGTGATTTGTCGAGCACCAGGATTTGTTGCCCTGGCTGTACCGCTGCTCCGGGACTGAGTAGCACTTGTTTGACACTGGCGCGAATGGGACTGGCGAGTACTTGTTCAAATGCTGGGATGACTTCTCCACTGGCAGTCAGGGTATTCTCGACGCTACCCAACTCGGCTACAACCACCCGGAGCTCGGATGCCCGGACATTGGTGCGCAGGATTTTGCTGAGCAGAAAATAGGCTGCTCCCAGCACGAGGATGGCTACGAGGGCAATGCCCCAGCCTTTGAAGCGTTGTTTGCGGATGATTTCGGGTGCGAGTTCACGATCCATTTTGGGCTCTTTTGTAGGAATAAAATCCAAAGGTGTGCCAAATTTAAATTGTTGATATTGAGTGGATTGTTTTGGATTTTAAAATTAGAAGTGTGCGATTTCGCACTTTGAGGTGTAGAAGCGCACTGCGGATTGGTGAGGAAAAAACGGGCTATGCCCAGTTTTGGGGGGATGTCGCTCTTTCAGGGTTTATTTGCTGAGTTGTAATCTGAGGGAATTAATTGCGTTATTCAATTTGTCAAACTAGAATTCATGCGACGATATTTATTTCATCTGGGAGGGTTGTTTTTTGGGGTGTTTTGCATTGCTGGTTGTCAACAAACTGCAGCGCCAGTTGACGAAAATGCCCGGCCAATGGCGTACAGCGAAAAGCAGTTGGAAAGTTTTTTGGATAGCGTAGGGCGTTTGTCGATTGAGCCGATGGTGAAGCAGGCGAGGCATTATTCGGATTCAGTGTTTTATGGGATACAGCCATTGGCTATAAACTGGCGGGAAGAGGACTTTAGCCGCTTATTGGTAGAGGCAAAAAAAGGTGGGGTAAGCGAAAGCCTGGCCCAAAAATACCATTTGAACTACCAGAAAGAAATGCTGTATGAAGGGAAACTCCCAGTGCTCTTGTTCATTTTTAATCTCCAAAAAGGTGAATTTGCTTTAAGCTTTGGGCCGGGAGCAAGTTGGGGTGCCGAGGTCTATTTTTTTCAAAACTCCCGCTGTGTAGCAAAACAACATATCGAGCATCGCTACGGCCTAGAAATAGAAGATTACCAGGACGAAGAAGGCAAAACGATTATTTATTATAAAGAAAACTTTGCCAGTGGCACTGGGATCTGGTGGTTTGATTATTATTTTTATCGGTATGAGGATGGCAAGTTATTGCCTGTTTTGAGCGAATTGCAAAATGGGAATTTGTCGATGATTCCAGCATACCGCAGCAAATGGTTGGAATCTACAATTGTTGAAACCAAACCACTAACCTTGAAGATGGTGTATTACTTATCTGGCGAGAATGGAGAGTATATCATCAATGATTCTACCACTGTACAGTATCGCTGGAACGTAAAAACCAAGATGCTTAAGGGGGATTACGAGCACTCCAAACTAAGCCAGAATCAAATTTTGTCCTATAATTTGGGTACTGGAAATGATCTTTTTTTCATCAGGGCACATTATGATATGCTCAAACGATTGCTGAAGGACAAGAGCAAACGAAAGCTGGTATTGTATTTTTTGAACGAAGCAAAAGCCGATTTGAATGACTGAACGGCGCAAAATCCTCTTCATCTGCACAGCCAACCGAATGCGGAGCGCGACCGCTGAAAAAATCTACCAAGATGACGTTCGTTTTGAAGTGCAATCAGCAGGCACCCATCCGCTGGCGGATCAGGTATTGGACGAGTATTTGTTGGATTGGGCGGATGCCATCGTGGTGATGGAAAAGAGCCATCGCAATTTTATACGGGCAAAATTCCCGGAGTACTATACACAGAAAAAAATTGTGTGCCTGTACATTCCCGATGAGTATGCCTTTATGGATGAGGGATTGATCGCACTGCTGCGGAATAAATTTGAAGAGGTGTATCAGCGTGGGCTGCTGGGAAGATAAGCAAGGATAAAGCTACAGCGCAGCACTGCTTCGTCTAGCACTCACTTCTTTCATCACCTCCAGAAATTCCAGCGTGTGATCCAAACTCCGCAGCACCCGCACATTCTGCGGAGCAGCCACCTTTTGTGCCACCACCTGATAACCCGATAACAAAATCTGGCAATCGGGGAAGGTTTCCGATAATTTGTCTACGTACTTTTGCACGGGTTCTTTGGCGAAAGTTTCACTGATCATGGTGAAGATAAAATCCGGCTTGTGTACTTTGCAGGCATCACGTAGATCGGCTACTGAAATGTCTTGCCCGAGATAGAGCACGTGGTTGCGGCGCGACTTCAGGATGTAATGCATGAAGAGCAGCGTCAATTCCTGTTTTTCACCCTCTGGCAAATAAATGATGAACTTTTTGACCTGTTTGCCCTGTGGAATCGGCTCTTGGTCAATGGCGACAATGATTTTTTGGCGGATGAGGTAGCTGATGAAGTTTTCCTGTACTGGATTGATGGACCCGGTCAGCCAGAGTACACCCAATTTGTCTAAAAAAGGATAAATCACCTCCAACATGGTTCGTTCAAAACCGAGCTGCTGAATGTTCATCGAAACGATGCGGTCGAACTTTTGCTCGTCCATTTCAATCATCGAAAGCGTAAGCGCATCGAGCTGGGTGCTGTTTTCGAAATTGATTTCGGCAATGGTCGCCACCTTCTCAGCCACTGCTTGGCGCGACATCTTGGCGATCTTGGAAATCTTTACACCATTCTTGTTGAGCAACGATACGTTGAGCAAAAACTTGAGGTCATCGTCCTGATAGTAGCGGATATTCGTCTTGGTTCGCTTAGGAGCGATGACTCCATAACGTTGCTCCCAGATGCGGATCGTGTGTGCTTTGATCCCCGAAAGTTTTTCCAAGTCGCGAATTGAATATACAGCCACTTGTTAAGGCGTTTTTTTTCAGTGAATTACAAAAAAAAGGATGAGCTCGAATGCTCTTTTCGTTTTACCAATTAGCTAACATCGAAGCCGCTGAAATGTTTAGGGTTTTGACAAATTACTGTCGTCTGTTTTCACTCCTGGCGTTAAAGGGAGTGCAATATGGATTAAATTACTAACTTTAGCAGGCTCAAAGATACTTTCAAAGCCCGAGAGCTTGTTTAAAAAATTACACAAAACAATCATTATGAAGTGGATTAAGACTCTACTTTTTTTCTCGTTCATGGCTTGCCTTGCCCAGCAGGTTTACGCTCAAGCTAATCCCTGTATTTACACGCTGGATTTAAAAGATCAACTTGGCGACGGCTGGAACGGTGCCCAACTCGAAGTACGCATCAACGCCAGAGCCACGGTATATACCCTAACCAATGGGAGCGCCGCCCGCCACTATCTGACTTTGAACAATGGCGACAGTTTGCGGCTGACCTACAAACCAGGTCCCTTTGATTTGGAGGTAGGGTATACGCTCCTGAATCAGGAAGGAAAAGTAGTATACACCACTGGAACCAACAACCCGGTTGCAGGTGTCGTACTGCGCGATACCGTAGCCTGCCCTACTTGTGCACCTCCGCCTGGACCCAGTGTTACATTTGAAGATGTACGTGCATTCACCAGCCAGTTGAGCTGGGTGGGCAACGTGACCGGAGGGACTTATTTATTGGAATACGGCCTTAAGGGGTTTGTACCAAACAAAGGTTTGGGTACAGTGGTAAGAACAACGGCAACCCGCACAACTTTGCGCAGCCTCAAACAAAATACCAGTTACGATCTCTATCTCAGTGTGATTTGTAGCAGCCCTGCCGCCGATACGAGTTTGGTGCTCGGGCCTTTTGCTTTCAAAACCCGCTGGGCCGTTGATTTGGGTATCTCGGGTATCGAAGATCCCATTACCGATTGTGGCCTGGAATCAGGAGACACCGTAAGAGTATTGATTCGCAATTACGGCGGCGAGCCGCAATCTTTGGTACCGTTTAAATACGCAGTAAATGGTATGCCAATACCCATTAGTATGCCTAAAGATGGCGTATACACTGGTGTAGTAGGCCGCGATAGTTCGGATGTCGCCGAGTTTGACAATCCATATTCATTCCCTCCCGGTGACTATGTAATCGACGCCTGGACTGAGATGAAAGGGGATAGTGTGATTAAAAACGATACCCTGCGTTATACTTTCACCAGTTTGCCTACGATCAATATTTCAAATACGGCCCCCTATTCCAATTTGCTGGAGGATCGCTTCACGGGTTGGACCGTAGACCAAAGCAGCGTAAATGCCAGTTGGCAACTGGGTACGCCCAACAAACGCCAGCTCAACCAGGCTTTCAGTGGCTCACAAGTTTGGGCAACCAAGCTGAATGGCAGTTACAACAGCAGTGAAGTCTCTTATTTGTCTTCTCCCTGCTTTAATTTTTCTGGCCTGACTGCCGATCCGGTTTTGACCTTTGCGCTTCAACTGGATATGGAAGGCTGCTGCGACGGACTCTGGGTGGAACTCAGTACCGACGGTGGCCAATCCTGGGCCAAACTGGGGGACAATACCAGCGGCATCAACTGGTACAACAACGTTACCCGTCAAATCTGGAGCAACAATGGTGGCGTGCGGGGCTGGTTCACCGCCTCACATCCCTTGCCCGGCACCGCTACGGCCCCCGATGTACGCATCCGTTTTGCGTTCTTGTCTGATTTTGCCAACAACCTGGAAGGTGCGCTGATTGACAACATTCAAGTGCATGTGCCTACGCGGGACTTGTTGGCCTTGAGTGTGCGCAACACCAGCGCGGATCCTTGTGGAAATACCGCCGATCAGTTGTCCTTTTCCATTGGCAACTTGAGCCGGAATAACTCGACCAACTTCAGTGTAGCCTACCGCATCAACAATGGCCCAATAGTGACCGAAAATGTGGGCGGGTTCACCCTTTTGCCCAATGCCAAAAATGCTTATACTTTCCGGGGCACGTTCAACTCAGCTACGCCAGGCACATACAACATCAAAGCCTGGATTGTAGGCGATGTACAGGCTGCCAACGATACCGCTTATTTTACTTTCAATTCCGCTTATCCGGTACCTTTTGGGGAAGACTTCGAAAGAGGGGGTATTCCACGCGATTGGACCATCGATGCAGATGCAGTGGTGGTCAAGGATCGCGGCAACAGTAGCTTCACCTTGTCGGATAACCTGTTCAGTGGGGATGCCAGTTTGCGGGTTACCACGCCAACCTTTGGCCCTATCATAGCCAATGACAGCCTTACTTTTGAATACCGCTACGTGAATGTTTCAGGAAATGACATTACTGCAACCACATTGACCGCTAACGACCGCCTGGATGTGTCGGTATCTATAGATTGTGGGCGCACCTTTGTGCCGTTGCAATCCATCACTGTTGCCAATCATATCCCTTCAACGCAGTTGCGGCGAGTGACCGTGAAACTAGGTGCGTATGCAACCCGCTACATTCAAATTCGGATTGTGGCAACCCGGGGTGGCGGCGACTACTGGATAGACCTGGACAACATCAACATGCTGCGTTGTGCTGCCAAGCTGAACCTGAGTTCCACCATCCGCAATGCCACTGGGGCAATGATGCGGAATGGTTCCATTGCCGTGCGAGGTGATGGAAATGGGGCGCCTTACAAATACAAATGGGCTACAGGTGCAACGGCTTCTCAGATTACCCAGGTACCTCCAGGGCTCTACAGCGTCACAGTAACGGATCGTTTTGGGTGTAGCTCTACGCTGGATCTAACGGTTAACTTTACAGTTTCTGCCCGTGATCAGGAACTACCTGTAGAAAAACTGAGCTTGGCTCCTAATCCAACTTACGATCAAACCCTGCTGCGGGTGCAACTTCGTGAACGGAGTGATTTGAAAGTACAGCTGATCAGTCCGATTGGACAAATCTTGCAGCAAGTCCAATTGAATGGGGTACAACAAGCGGATGTGTCGATCAAGATGGCACAATTGCCCCCAGGGATGTACTTTGTACGTCTGGAGGCAGATGGTAGGCAACGAGTGGAAAGAGTTGTGAAGTTTTAAAAACAAAAAAGAGAGCCGTTGCCTTTGGGTGATGGCTCTCTTTTTATTAAAAGTTTTGTTTTTAAAATAAATAAACATTATTTTTGTTTTAGGCTAAAACCTAAAGCAAATGATACGAAAAGACACACTGTGGAAGGCAATCATTGAAGAGTTAATTGATGACTTCATCTTATTTTTTTTCGCTGAGTATGCACATTTGATTGATTTTGAAAGTGGTT
>JAIXOO010000031.1 GCA_027486765.1 Saprospiraceae bacterium | reverse complement strand
CAAAATTACGGCTTTTTGACCTTCAACTCCGCAAAAACTTTATCAAACAGCTTCACGTCATAGTTGTGATCCTTGAAGTAGGTATAATCATCCTGCATCAATTTCTCAAAACTCAAATCGGGACTAACCATCTTCTTTTGATGCGCTTTGTAAATGGCCAGGGCACTTTTATAATCGTTGTTGAAGAGGTAGAGATGCGCCATATTGACCGCCATGTTGAGGTCTTCGGGGTACAATTGCACCCCTCTTTTGAAATAGGCCAGGGACTCCGGGTATTTTTTAAGCTCGAAAAAATACCAGCCAATTTGGTTAAAAAATGGATTGGCTAACTTAAGGGTATCTAGATTGCCGATTTTTCGGGATTGGGGAAATTCCTTGTCTCCTACGGTGCGGGTGTAGCCCAGGATGTTTCCTTTGGCGTCTTTGATGAATTCTTTTACCGCTTGAAATTCTTCGTTGAAAAAACGGGTGGGGCTGGTATAATACATCTTTGCATAAGTTCCATCCGCGAAATAATGGTACTCGTTGTCTTTTTTGCCAATTGCCGCCCATGAATCATCGTACAAATAAAGGCCTTCGTAGGTTTTGATAACCTCGTCAGAAACAGCTATGCTGGTTTTTCGCTGTGGCTCGCGGTAGTAATTCTTCCAGTTGTAGGCTTTGGCTACACTTTGAATCACTTCGTACAACAACCTTCCATTTTCACTATTCAAAAAAATGGCCACGCCGTAACCATCTTCCATACTGCCTAAAAATTGGCCGCAAAAACCGTCATTACCAGCGCCATGTTCAAAATACTTGGCCCCCTGGAGGTCCATGATAAAAGTACCCATGCCCGCAGATTCGTTGTGGTAAGGCGTCAGGTGTAATTTTACCATTTCCGGGCTCAGCACTTTGGAGGCTTTGCCTTGCTGAGCCAATTGCATGTCGATGATGTACTGGCAAAGGTCGCTGGGGGTCATCCACAAACCCGCCGCAGCCTGCTCCGGGTAAACGTGGAATTTACCTGCAATCGGAGTGCCATCCGGGAGGTAAGCAGAGGCGCACAAGCGTCGTTTGTCTTTGGAGGGCGGCTGGGCGTAGGTACTGTTGACCATCCCGATGGGCTTCAATACGTTCTCGTACATCCAGGTATCGTAGGCTTGTCCGGTAAGGTCGGTCAGGATGACTTGCGAAATGGTGGTGCCGCCACCGGAGTACTGGTATTTCAAGTCAGGTTCAAACAAACTACGCACCGCAGGTGTAACCGCTGGAGCTTTCCCATCCAACACCTCGAATACCGTGGGCGTAGGGCCATTGATGTTGTGCCCCGGGAAACCATGAGTGGATAAACCTCCGGTGTGGCTCAGTAGATTCGCCAGGGTAATTTTTTTGCCTTTTGACAAGGAATCGTAAGGGAATTTCCAGGATTTTAAGTAGGTATTGATGTCGGCGTAGAGGTCGAGTTTTTGCTCCTGTGCGAGTTTTAAAATGCCCAAGGCATTCAAGGTTTTGCTGATGGAACCGGGTTCAAACAAGGTTTCGGGCGTTACGGGTCTTTTCTCGGCTTCGTCCGCCCAGCCGTAACCTTTTGCCCAGGCTATTTTGTAATCCTGGATGACGGCAATGCTCAAACCTTTTACCTTGTATTTGGCCATCCGTTCGAGGATGGTGTTGGGAGGGGCATCGTTGACGACCAGGTTGCCGGTGATGTTGTTCTCTACCTCCTTGATCTTTGCAAGGGTCTCTGGAGAGTAAGTGGTTTGGGAAAAAACTGTTGCGCTAAAGAGCAACAGAACAATGGATAAAATAGTGGTTTTCATGGTGTGGATGATTTTACCCACAACGTACGGCGATTTGGGGAGAGGAGGTGTTATGGAGTTGTGAAAGTGGGGGATTTTGGGATGAATTTTATTAGCCTTTAAGAGTTTGCGCTCAAATGCCAGCCCGGGAAAGGTTTTACTGTTGCACAATTTGGACCGCCATCTTTGCCTGTTCCGGGAACTTTCGTTTCCAGCACGAGGGAAGAATCCGTCATCAGTTGTTGGATGGTATCAGCAGAAATGTCTCTCAAAGGAACTTTCAATCGACGAGTCCAGACCGAATCAAATTGACCCGCAGCCGTACCAATGTCAACATAAATGAAACGTTCACTCGCTGGCCCTTGGACATACGGGCCTTTGAAATCAGGCAAAGCGGCTTGGTTTTCTTTTACTGCAATTTTAAATTCAAAGCATATGTCCTCCTTGCCTGATCTTTGCTTTAGAATCGTTTCGTAATTGTTTCCACTGCCTTTTTGAATGGCAAAGTCAACTCCCGGGGGAGGGCTTTCCAAAATGATTCTGATGGGTAGTTCTTGATTCATAGCGTTTTGATGTATTGTTATGCTACATTGTTGTCTGCTTCACTCCCCTTCCGCAATCTCCTTCAATAATTTCAATACCGGATTTTCTTCACCCTGAGGCGCTTCCTGAACCGCATTAGGCCGCTGGTCTTCCTGCACAATTTCCAATTTGGTCTGCCCATTTTCACTGCTCAGGTGATAGTTCATGACAAAATAATTTTCAGGTTTGTCTTCCACTCCTGGCCTGGGGGCAAACAAAGTGTAGCTTACCAATTCGGTAGGTTTGAAAGCCAAAACTTTCCCCCATTGTTCAAATACCTTGTCTTCCCATGCGGTGCTGAATTTGATGTCACT
>JAIXOO010000454.1 GCA_027486765.1 Saprospiraceae bacterium | reverse complement strand
TCTGGCAGGGAAGAAGAAAAGCCGTTGACGTAAATTTCGCAGGTATCCCAACCTTCGGGTTCCACAAACAACTGATGCCGATCCTTGTCCGCAAAGCGGTTGATTTTGTCCTCAATCGAAGGGCAATACCTTGGCCCCAGGCCCTGAATGCGCCCGTTGAACATCGGCGAGCGGTCGAAACCCGTTTTCAACATCTCGTGGACCTCCGGGCTGGTATAGGTCACGTGGCAAGGCAGTTGTTTGGTAATTGGCGGGGTATCGGTGTAAGAAAACTTACCAGGCTGTTCGTCGCCAGGTTGCATCTCCATCACCTCGTAGTTGAGCGTGCGGCCATCTACGCGCGGGGGAGTGCCGGTTTTCATGCGTCCGGCTTCAAAACCCAGTTCGACCAATTGTTCAGTGATGCCTTTGGCGGCGCTTTCACCTGAACGGCCACCACCGAGTTGTTTTTCACCAATGTGGATGATGCCATTGAGGAAGGTGCCGTTGGTGAGTACCACCGCTTTGGCGGGTATTTCGAGGCCCATGCTGGTGACTACGCCGCGTACAATGCCGCCGCGAATGACCAGCCCTTTGACCATGTCTTGCCAAAAATCTACATTGGGATGTGCTTCCAACATGTTGCGCCACTTGCGCGCAAACAACATGCGGTCGCTTTGTGCCCGCGGGCTCCACATGGCGGGGCCTTTGGAGCGATTGAGCATGCGGAATTGCACCATGGTATGGTCGGTCACAATCCCGGAATAGCCGCCCAACGCGTCGATTTCCCGCACAATCTGCCCCTTGGCGACCCCGCCCATGGCTGGGTTGCACGACATTTGGGCGATGGTTTGCATGTTCATCGTCACAAGGCACACTTTGGAGCCCAAATTTGCTGCGGCCACCGCGGCTTCACAACCGGCATGGCCCGCCCCCACTACTATCACATCGTATTCGGGAAACATCAATCGCTATTTTTCGGGGTCAAAGTTAATAAAAGGTATGGTTTTCATGCTATTGAACAGTAAAATGGGGGAAAACGTTCGGGGAGGGAGGAAAGAGAGGTTAGTTTATATTTTTCCATTACACTAATCAGTTTGCCGATGAAAATAGTGATAGGACTGTGGAACAAAGGTGCGAGGAAGTAAAGTAAACTTTGATTAAGTGAGTGAAATTATCTAATTTTGGAAACAAACAGACCGACTAGACTATGGAAAATAAAGCAACAGAAAAAACCGAGTTGGAGTTAACTCATCAAAATAAACTTGTGTTACCGGAGGAGTCCTCTAGGTTGAAAATTTCTTCTTTAAATAAAAAAAATGACCCTAAAACGCCTATCGATATTGCCCCTGAAAAGTGGTATCTCCTAACCAAGGATAGTGCTCAATTCATTTTCTCGCAAGCACAGTTACGCCTTAAAGAGTCAATAGATTCTTACACATCAATTAGAGAGGTAGCTCACAAAATTATTGCCTTGATCATCCCAATTATAACAGCAAGCGTAATTTATGGTTTCAATCTAAAAGTAGACCAGCAACAAATTATGTATCCATTATTTGTATTCACAGTTTTTTATGTAGTTGCCGCTGTACTTTTATTTTTTTCAATTAGACATAAAGATGTGTATGCAGCAGGTTCAAATCCAATCGACCTGCTAACAGATAAAATGATTATTACAGAAGAAGAAGGTTATTATGATGAGCAACAGTATTTGAATTACATAATGTGCGTGTCAGGGCATATTCAAACGGCCATAAATGTCAATGCTAACCTTTGCAAACGCATGGGTAATCTTAATAATTGGGCTATCTTTATCCTCACAGTAATAGCCCCTGTAACTGCGCTACTCACCTGGTGGGTGATCCTTTTAATGGCTTAGGATCGTCACTTTTGGTGATTGTTGGATTTGACGCAGGGACTCTCGGTGGTGGCGGAGGTGGCGGATTTGTAGGTTTCGGGCCTCTTTCTTTTGCCATATTTTGCATTGCCTTTAGGTGTTATCGAGTTTCTTTTTTAGTTTCATCGCCTCTTTTAATGGTCGGGTTGCTTGCAGGCTCTCTCGGACCCACTGGAGGTGACGGATTCATAGGTTTTGGATTCTGTTCTTTTGCCATTATTATTAATTTTATTGATAAACAATGTGTTGAACTTTAATTCAGCACTCTTTCTTTCCACAAAATACAAGTAATTTTTCATAGCTATGTTCTTTTCTTGATTTTAGGTCACTTTTCTCCTCTTTTTATCTCAGGTAATACTTATGAATTGATAGAAATACCAGGGAGTTCAAAAGTTTAGTTTTTTCAACTAAATAGCACGATAATACTTGTTGACATTAAAATCATAAATATCAATCCTCATCGTTAAACATCTCTGAAAATTCACTTTCTATATTTCCATGTTGTATCTTTTCCAAAGGTGCAATATTTTCTGAGTTTAGGATAATACTGTAAAGTTCCTTTAAACTCTTAAAAAAACGATTTTTAGGATCTATTAAAAGTGCGCTATCCAAGTACGCTGAAGAATTAATCAATTGGTAGCTAAATATTTCATTATACATATTTGATCTTGCATCAGGTTGCACATATTTTACTACTTTTGACATAAGTAACCAGTAGATAGGGTCGTTTTTTTTTCGAATCAATTTCAGCTCATGTAGTAGTTGGGACATGTATTCTTTGGGCAAAAAATTATAAGATTCGATTAAAAAACCTATCTCATCAGTGACATTATTCGTATATATATACTCAATAAGTTTACGGTTAGCATCAAGGCTATCAATGGCAATTTCTCCAATTGTTTTGTAGTAAGATCGCGAATAATCTCGTTTGAAATCTTCATAATAAAGACATGGAAAGGAAGAGCAATATTCAATCGCTTTACAATAGTATTTTATAGCTTCTGAATAATTAGCCTGCTCAATTGATATGAAAAATTTTTCCCTTGAAATAGAAGCCAACCAAACATTTATTATTACTCTAAATTCATCAGAAATCACGTATTCGTTAGAAATACGTATAGCTTCTTCCATCAATCTTTCAGAATCGTTAGCAATAGCATGAGCTAATTGGTAATTTTTTAGTTCTTTATATATTTGTTGAATATAACACTGGCCTAATATTGAAATTAAAATTGTGGATGACAAGTCACTAAAATCTTCAAATTTCATTTTTTTTGAGGACTTTGATAGTTCCGAAAAAGTACTCTCTATAAGATTAGTACCATAAAAATTATCTTGATCTATCAATGTATTAATTTGGGCTTTATCTTGCGATATTACACAATAAAAATCAAAAATATGATATTCGTCTTGCCTGAATTTCAACAAATAGTCTATACCTTTTTGTCCGATTATTTTTAGTATAAAAAATGGAATATCAATTTTTAGAATATCAATGCCTCCAGATTTAAAAACGTTATGTTTCTTCGAATTTTGTAACAAGTCTAAGAATATCATTTTTGATTTATTTAAAGATAGGTCATTCAGGACAAATTCCCCATTTTGATTAACATCAATACACCCTACAAAACAAACCCCATACATGCCTTCCCCTTTTTTTGATATATCGAAATAGAATAAGGGAATAGCAGATAAAAAAATTAAAAAAATAATCAAAAAAGGATGTATTATTTTTCTAAGAAAAAAGGAAATAATCAAAAAAGATATTAAAAAAATGTAATGCTGTAAGAAAAAAGAGATAGCCGACAGTGTAAACTTATGTGCAAACAAAAAAAACAACGCACCAGCGGCAATCTGTAAATATTTATTTTTAAAAAAATTAAAGACAAATATAAACTTAGAGCCAGCAACATTATCTCCGTTTAAGTTATGCTGATTTAATTCACTCATTTCAAAGCACATACTTATTACCACCAACATTATCTCCTGTACCTGTGGAAATTTGATTAATTATATTACTGTTCCCTAATTCTTTGTGGTTTAACAGATCGAGAAGGCTTTGGGCCATTTCAGGGTCCTTAATTATTGCTTTATGTATTTTATTTTGAACATCTTGTTGATTTAATACATCACTAGGATTAGATTTCAAATCGATTAATGGTTGTTCGTCTTTCAAGAAGAGAGGCCTAACCCACCCCCATATAGCAGAAGAAAGTTCGTTACTAGCTTTTTTTAAGCCTTCATTGTTCCTGAATTCTGAAACAATATATGCTACAACTGCAGCCGCAATTGATGCTGGTTCCATATTACTTATTTAAGTATGATTTAGATTAATGCAGATCACGAATATTAACAGTATTTCATATGAAGATTACAATATAAGGAGGGAGGCAATACTTCAGTGAAAAAATAATAGTTAATATTGCTTTGCAATTTTACAAAAAATCTGAGCACTATGCAAATTTTATTTCTACCTTCCTTTGAATTATTACGCATAAAGCCGGGCAAAGAATTGGTTAAAGTTATGGAGGCGCTTAATTTTTGCCCCACCCCTACGCAAAAACCGACCCCTCCTCCTTCAAATATCCCCCAATACAAAACCCAACTCCATCCACAACTTCAATGTCCTTGTGCCAATCAATCATCTGCCAATTGTCATGAGGTGTTGCCACAATGACCTTTTTGCTATCCGAAAGCACCCAAATGACTTTTTCAACGCCAAAGGCCAGGAGCTTGTCCGTTTT
>JAIXOO010000375.1 GCA_027486765.1 Saprospiraceae bacterium | reverse complement strand
TTTCTGGTGCGTAGCCTTAGCGGAGCAAACCAGAAAAAAAATGCGAGCGAGGACGTACGACCTTGCAGCTATGAACAGTACCTGCTAGCTTGCTCTGGTCCTTTTTGATGGGGGTTTTTTGTGCTAGTGCCGGGTGTGCCGGGGAGGGGGAAGATTTTTGATTTTACAGGGGAATCGGTACGCGTAAAATCTCTTATCAGGCAATTTTTTGTTATTTTTGGGAAGAACCTATAAATCACAGTCCCAAAACGTTGAACATGGAACTTATTTTTGCATATGTAGGCTATTTCAAAAACATCCAGAACCAGGCTTTCAATTTAAGTACCCGTTATAATGTTAACTGTGACAGGGAACTGGAACAGTTAACCATTACTCAAAATACTGAGCATATTGAAGGCTTTTTTGGGGAGGGTATCTCCAACGTAACTGCCATTGTAGGCAAAAATGGGACAGGTAAAAGTAACCTGATGGAGTTTCTGATTTTGCATACTGCAGGCCTACAAGGCAGCTGGTTTTCTCCTACGATTCTAATTTCCCAATATGAGTCTGAAAAAATATCGATTGTAACCAATATCTCTGGATTGAGCGTAATAACCGAGGTGCCTTACGAGCTAAAAAAATCAGATCAAAACAATCCCTCATTTACAGCGGAGTGTTATTACTACTCGTATTTGTTTGATGGAGATTTAAAACTCTTTCAAAAAAGTCCTAATCTTGAACAACGAACCATAACTGACCTGTCTACCAATATACGTGTTAAGTTTCAAGAGCAGTTTCGAATAAGGGGAGTCCCAAGTGAGATGCTGGAAAAAATTTCATACGCTGCACTGGAAACGAGGTCAATCGCAAAAATTATTTGGCAACTTGGCCCTAGTAAAACCTTTGGTTTTAACTTACCTGATTTTTTGAGGATTAACGCTGATGTGGAATTGGCAAAAAATAACTTATTGAGCTATCTATTTGGAGATGGAAAAATTGATGAAGAAATCCGTTCTAAAATAGACTTCATCTCCCAACATCTTGACTCTAATACGCCATACGACAAATTCAGGTGCGCACTTTTTTTTACCATTTTGACAAGTAGGTCAGTAGGTTTTGACATTATCAATGCTATTCACTTCATCAAGCACTTGGTTGAAAAACTTAATGCCAACCAAGTGCTTGATGACCAAACATTATTCCAGCCCATATACAACTCATCAGCACACGAGGGGCCAGTTCGATTCCTAAGATTTTTAAGCAACATTTCAAAATTCAGGCTTCCTCTTGACGCGTATTTTATCCCTTTGTCAGAACGGAAAATCATTGAACAGTTTTTTGAGCATTTAGAGGATTTGAATCTCAGGATAAGGGAGGCATTTCATTATACTTTCACTTTTGGAAACGTAGTTTCAACTGCAACTTTCAGTGGAGGAGAAAAAGCCCTACTAACTTTGTTGGGAAGATTTACCAATGTTGATCCCTACGGAGGCAGAGGAAAAGTTATATTCCTGGATGAAGCTGATTTAGGGTTTCATCCTGAGTGGCAAAAAAAGTGGTTTAAATACATTGTTGAGTATCTACCTAAGTTGGTGGCACCATATAAACCCATTCACCTTGTAATTGCGGCTCATTCCCCGTTTATTCTTTCGGATATTCCCAGAGAGAATGTTCTGTTTCTTGAGAAAACCCCTGAGGGTAAATGTGCCATTTCCCCGGGGACTCAACATGAAAAAACCTTTGGCGCAAATATCCATACCCTTTTATCCGACGCATTTTTTATGAGTGAGGGTTTACTTGGAGACTTTGCTGTCCAAAAAATCGAAGAAGTGATCAAGGAGATCAAACAGCGGGATTTATCGGTTGAGAAAAGAGACCGCATCCGAAAAATCATTGACATGGTTGGCGAACCGATTATTCGAAGTAAGCTTGAAGAAATGTATGACCTCTATCAACGTTAAATCATCGACACATGCGTATCATTGATCAAGGCTTGGATGAACAAGGGAACCGCATTTCTATCGAGGAAGTTGCCGAACAATATTTTTGGAAGATTAACCCAAAAATCAAAAAACCTGATCGCTGGGGAGAAGATATTTTTTATAAGATTGGGTGTCTTATCAATCGATTGGAGCAGGCTATCAGCAGTTCTACGACTTATGTGCATGCCGATTTCTACAAATACTTACTTGACAAACCCAATAAATATAGGTTATTAAAAAGCATAATCACTGAAAATGCAATTCAACTGGAACAAATTTTCATCCCGCAAATTGAAAGCTATTTGACTAGCCTGGGAGTTGACATTAGATCGGATAAAAAATACAGAGAAGAAATAATCTCAATTCTTGGTTATGAGAGTATACGTAGTTGTCATACCCAGTGGCTAGTAGACCGCTTAGGCATCAAAACCTGTCCTTATTGTGGCATTCAATACGTCCTTGGGGTTTCCAGGCCAGGGGAAAAGAAGGTTTTGTGTGAATTAGATCATTTTTTCCCAAAAGATACTTATCCCTACCTTTGTGTATCATTTTATAATCTGATTCCCAGTTGTGCATTCTGTAATCGGCTTAAGAGCTCCTCAGTTACTTCTTTGGGCACTTATCCGCATCCCTACCATCATAATTTTGACCAGCTTTTCAAGTTTAAGGCAGACCCGCAGGACGTTATAGAAATGATCATAAAGGGCAAAAAGGCTATATCTATTCAACCCAGTTTCAATGTAAGTTCAACCCCTTCCATTGATAAACACTTTGAGCGTTTTCGCCTAAATGAAGTTTATGCCCATCACTCGGATATTGCCGAAGAGCTTTATTGGAAAAAATACATGTACGTTGACAGTCGAATAGAAGAGTTGGTCAAACTATTGGGGAATTCCCTTGGTTTGAGCAAGAGTGAGATAGAACGATTCATCGTTGGGAACTACGTAGAAGATAAGGACATGTTGAGGCGCCCATTGGCTAAACTAATGAGAGACATTGCGAGCGAGGTCAAACTGATAGCGAAGTAATAGGCCAGCATTTTTGCATGTCCCACAATTTTTCACCATATTTACCCAAAACAACCCAAGCAACATGCCCCAACTGCCGGTCATCCTTACCGCCTTTGCCAACAGCTACGACGCTGACTACCTGGCTTACCTGGAGCAAGAGCAAGACCGTGTGCAACAGATTCTGGCACCTCTCTCCTACTTGCGGCATGTACCGCTTCCGAATGCCAAAACTGAACAGTTGGTATATACACTTACTGAATACCACAAAGAGCTCTTGATCCTGCACTTTGGTGGGCATGCTGATAGCGAACATTTATACTTCAAAGACAGCGGGGTGCATGTTGCTGGACTAGCCGAAAACCTGTCCTTACATCCACAACTCAAACTGGTATTTCTGAATGGATGCAACACTCAAGCCCAGGCCAAACAATACGTTAATTTTCGAGTTCCAGCAGTGATTGCAACGACTTGTTCAGTTGCGGATGGACAAGCTATGCAATTTGCCAAAGTGTTTTATACCGCATTGGCAAAGGGGCACACCTTGGAAGAAGCTTTTAGTCGTGCTAAGGGGTCGATGAAATTGAAAGATGGAGTCACTTACGAGGATGAGATTTTGAACTGGCGTGGAGTGCGCTTGCGAGAAGAACAGTTCGTAGAGATGCCATGGAGATTATATGTAGCTGGAGGTGAGGTATTGGAGTGGAAGCTGAAAGAAGGTAAAAACAAATGGGATTTTTTAAATTTTCTCCAAAAAATTAACCTTCAAAAATATTCAACCAATTTTTCAGAAAAGCTAGATATCCAAGAAATAAATACCTTGTTTTTAAGGCTATATAAAGAACGCTATAATCAAAAATTGAAAAATGGATCACCTTTTCCAATTAGCCTAAAGTACGATAGTCATGGTACAAGTAAAGAATATGCAAAGCGTTATTTTCCCGAAGAAGCAAACAGTGGAAAATCGACCAACCTAGACTTATTTAAGATTTTAGCCCAACATGATCATGTGCTTATTCTGGGAGATCCTGGAGTTGGAAAAACGACACTGCTTTTAAAGTTAGCAATCCAAATCCTAGAAATAAATCAGTTCGCTCAAACTCCAGTTATTTATGATCTATCCTCCTGGAATGACACCTATGGCTCTTTTGATTATTGGCTTGAAGAAGTACTGGTTGATTTTTACGACATCCCTAAAAGCTTGGCCAAACAGGTCATTAACAAAGAAAACTTTGTGCCATTATTTGATGGGTTTGATGAGGTAGGGAATAATTCAAAGACTAGAGACCAGAGAGCGTTGCTACGAAAAAAATGCTTGCAATCTATCAGGAAATGGCAATCTCGAAAAAAGATTAAGAAAATGGTGATCTGTTCAAAAAAGAATGAATATGCCCAAACTAAAGATGACATGCCCGTAAATGTCCAATATTGTCTGGAACCATTAAATGTTGAGTCAACCATCCAAAACCTGGACAATCATTTTAAAGAAAACAAGATCAACAGCGTATTTTTAGGCAATATTCGTGATGAAATCTACCACAACAGCTATTTTAAGCAAGTTTTAACTTCGCAGTTTTTCTTTAAATTAGCTGAATTAACACTGGATGAAAAGAAGGTTTACGAGAAATTTCCCACAAAAAAACAGTTAATTGAAAATGAGTTACTTCGACTATTCATTGATGAAATGTTGATCCACAGCAAACGGGAACTCAGTATTTCTACTGAAAAGGCAAAAAAATATTTATCGATTTTAGCACAAATGTTGACTGAATCGAACCGCAAAGAATTTGATCTTATAAGCATAAAAGAAATATACCATTCAAAAGGCGTAAATTCTAGTTTCTATGCTTTTATTCCTATCACATTAATAAATGCTTTTGTGCACACTTCTTTTTTGGACAACTTAATTGGGTTTTCAAATTCACTATTCACATCACAAATTTCAGCATTCATTTTAGCTTTTATTGTACGTCGTCAAGTTGAAAAAGAAGAGAAAGCTATTTTCATTCTTAAAAAACCGTATGAATTATTAAGGAGTCGTTTACCATTACATTTAATGATATCGTTTTTATTTGGTATGCTTTTTTATAGCTTGATTTATTTGTTTTTTGTACAAAAACTAGTTTTGTACGAAATCATAGGATTCAGCTTTGCAGCAGCCATTTCAGGTAGTTTTTCTTCTGACTTTATTTTACATTTCACTGCCGTAAGATTGCCACTAGTGCTAAAAGGGCAAATACCATTTCGCTTTGTTCGTTTTTTAAACTTCTTAACAAAGTATCATTTACTGGAACAAGTGGGCGGGAAATGGAATTTTCACCACCAGAAACTCCAACATTTCCTTACGGAGATTAAAAATGAATAATGGTTCAATTGATTAATTTAACAACATTAGAACATTCTATACTTTTTCCCCATATTTACCCAAAACAACCCAAACACCATGCCCCAACTGCCGGTCATCCTTACAGCCTTTGCCAATAGCTATGATGAAGCTTACCTGAGTCATCTGGAAAAGGAGCACGACCGCTTGTTGGACATCTTGGCACCCCTCTCCTACTTGCGGCATGTACCCCTGTCGAGCGCCAAAACCGGGCAGTTGGTTAGCACCTTGACCCAATACCAACAAGAACTCTTGATCCTGCACTTTGGTGGCCATGCCGATGGCAGCCAGCTGCATTTCAAAGATGCAGGCGGACAAGTAGCGGGCCTGGCCGAAAACCTGTCGCTACATCCCCAACTCAAGCTGGTGTTTTTGAACGGCTGCAACACTCAGGCGCAGGTGGTGCAGTACCTTGAGGCCGGGGTGCCTGCGGTGATTGCCACTACCTGTTCGGTAGCGGATGGGCAAGCCATGCAGTTTGCGGAGGTGTTTTATACCGCGCTGGCCAAGGGGCATACGCTGGAGGAAGCCTTTGTACGGGCCAAGGGGGCGATGAAGATGGTGGATGGTGGTACCAGAGGCGGAGAGATCATCAATTTGCGCGGGGTACGCTTGCGGCAGGAGCAAGTGACGGAGCTGTCCTGGAGGTTGTATGTGGCCGGAGATGAGGTGTTGGGGTGGAAGTTAGAAATGGCGGATTATAAGGTAAAAAGTCCACCAATTCTACTCAACAACGTGCCAACAAGTTTTGACCCCAAAAC
>JAIXOO010000118.1 GCA_027486765.1 Saprospiraceae bacterium | reverse complement strand
CTTCCAGAAGATAGGGTAATTCACAAAACCACTTACGATTTTAGCGATTCAAGAGGAATAAAATTTCTAGGCTATAGAGGTCGTTTTTTGGGTGATAATAACGAATTTTTGGTACTTGATCCGTTCGACAACAATCCAAGCAACGTACTTTGCTTTGTTGCTGATTTATGAAGGAATTAGAGGGCAAATAGGGGTAAAGAACCATTCATAAACAACATAAAATTGAGGACAAGGCATGAACATTTCCGACACACACCATAAGCGGATGGCAACAATGACCTTCGCTTCGGTATATCCCATGTACCTCGCCAAAGTGGAGAAAAAAGGTAGAACCAAAGAAGAATTGCATCAAGTCATCACCTGGCTAACTGGCTTCGATGATGCTCAGCTGCAGGAACTGATTCAAGAAAAGGTAACGTTTGAAACATTCTTCCAACGGGCTTCACTACACCCCAACGCGCCGCTCATCACGGGGCTAATCTGTGGCTATCGCATCGAGGACATCGAAAATCCTTTGACGCGGCAGGTTCGGTATTTGGATAAGTTGGTGGATGAATTGGCGAAGGGCAGGAAGATGGAGAAGATTTTGCGCCAAGCGGGGTGAGGTGCTTTGTATAAAACCTGTTTTATCAAAACACAAGCAAGTAAGCGCTTTCAACCAAAACGACTAGTCTAGTCTTTTCCGTGATTTTCCAAAACCGTACCATGTTTTATAGCCTAAAAACATATTGCAAGACCAAAGTTCCACTTACCGATGCAGAGCTGGAATTGATAGATCAATATTTTGAAATCAAGCAGTTAAAGAAAAAAGACTTTTTGCTGCAAGGTGGAAAAATCTGCAACTTCGTTGGCTTCATTGCTGATGGGACAATACGGCATTTTCACCTCAAAGACGGAGTGGAAAAAACTTGTGACATCTCCTTTGAAAATTCCTGGGTGACCGACTTCCAAAGCTTTCTGCACAACACAGCAGGTGTAATGAACCTGCAAGCCATGGAGACCACTACCGTATTTATGGTAACCAATACGAACTTGAATAAGCTATACAAGGAGTGTAGCAAGTACGAAACATTTGGCAGACTAATGGCAGAACAAGTAGCCCAAAGAGCCACTGAAATAGCCATGTCACTCTCTTCTGAAAAACCAGAAGAACGTTTTCAAAACTTACTTAAAAAGCAACCGGATCTTTTTCAGCGGGTTCCACAGAAATACATTGCTAATTTTTTAGGCGTAAGCCCCGAAAGTTTGAGCCGCATTCAGAAGAGAATCCACGACAAACAAAAATCTTAACTTAAGTCATCGCCTATCCATCAGTGAAGTTGGAATTTTGACTCATCAAACAAACACAACAATGAGACAATTTTTCATCACTTCAATTTTCCTGGTCATGGCAACAACCAACGGCTTAATCGCTCAAAATCAAGAACTTGATCTTTCAAAACTAAAATCGTTTGAGCATCAATTGGATGATGTGATGGAGCTGATTGACACGGCCGAGTTACTCATTAAACTCAAAGAAGTTGAGGCAAATTACCAGCAAAATCCGCTGGAAACAAACCAAGTTCGGCTTGGCATTATTTACCACGAAACAGCCTTAAATCTTTCATTTTTTTCAAAAACGGAATATAAGGGCTACGCTAAAAAAAGTTTTGACACCTTAAGTGAGCTTCTAAATTCACCCAATACCACTAAAGAACTTTTGCCGTTTATTGCAGCGTATCGGGCCTCTGCATTGTCATTGGTTGGGGCAGAAACGAAAAAACTGAACTTATTGGGCCAGGCATTTTCCTTGTTTGAAGACGCGGTAAAAAGGTATGCGGCGGTATCGTACCTACCAGAATTTTTAAGGGGGAGTGTTGCCGAAAATTTACCTTGGTTTTTCTTTAAAAAAAGGAAATTTGCCAAGCTTGACTTTCAATCCATTATCGACAAACAGGAAAAGGACAGTACCTACGCCAATTGGAAGACAATGAGTTTTACGTATTGGGCTTGGGCACAACAAAGACAAAGCAAACAATACAAAAATCAAGCTTTATTGTACCTTGACAAAGCCATCGCATTGGATCCCGATTATAAGGCTGGTCGACAGAGAGCGGAAGCATTAAAAGCTAAAATGGACGCGATAAAATGAAGCCATTGCCTCACACAATCAACCGCCCATGATACGCCGGAGCCCCAATCTCCGCTGCTAACTCCTCCCAATTCTCCTTCGTGATTTTCCCTGCCGCCATCACCTTAATCCGGCCCTGGCTCATGGCCACCATTTGCTGCAACACGGGTAAACCTTCGCGCGCAGTAGGTTTCCCTCCGGAAGTCAGCACGTAATCAATCAAGTCGTGGTGGGCCAGCAGTTGTTCAAAAGCAGCGGCTGGATCCGGGGTGTAGTCGATGCATTTGTGCACCACCACCAGCATTTCCGGCTTGGCGAGGGCAGCCAGTCTCAGAATGTTTTCCAGGTCGAGTTCGCCGCTTGGCGTCAGTGCGCCGAGGACTACACCGGGCACGCCCTGGGCTTTGCAGTAGGCAATTTCCTGTTCCATTTGAGCCAGTTCCTCCGGCATGTACACAAAATCACCACCGCGGGGGCGGATCATCACATGGATGGGAATGGCCAGTTCCTGTAGGGCTTGTTGGATGAAATTTTCATCGGGGGTCAGTCCATCCAGGTCCAAACGCCCGCACAATTCGATCCGGGTGGCCCCACTCGCCTGGGCTTGCAGGGCAGCTTCCAGGGTATCTACACAAACTTCAATTTCTGCTTTCATTGGGTAAAATAAATTTGAGCGCATAAACATAAGTCTAATCATTCTTTTCTTCTATCGAAAAAGCACCGCTCGCCTCAATAAGTCCACTTAATTTCAGGCACTCGACTTGATGCTTTGAATACATCTGGTCCAAACAACGCCATGCCATGTTCAAACAACTCCGTTTTTCCTTCGCCGAAGCCTTCGAAAACATCCGCACCAATTTTTTCCACACCTTTTTGTCCATCCTGGGCATTGTGATTGGGGTGGCAGCTTTGGTCTCCATTTTATCCCTCATCGATGGCATGGAGCGGTACGCCAAGGAGCAGATCAGCAGTACCACCGACCTCAAAAACGTGATGATCGAAACCCAAACCCAGCAGATCATCAACAACATCCGGGTCAAAAAAGACAGTTTTGGGTATTTGCAGTATCAAGACCTCGGTGAGCTGCAATCCGAATTTCAAGATCGTGCTAAAGCCATGTTGTTCACCCAGCACAATGCGGCCCTAGAACGAGTGGGTGATGCCACTCCGGTAGCCGCAGTCGTGACGGGGATTGCGCCCGATTTACCCGCCACGGAAGTGTTGAAAGTGGGGCGCAAGTTTTCACCCAGCGACCAGACCAATCAAGCGAAAGTCGCCATCGTTAGCGACCAATTGGCTCAGCTTTTGGCCAAAAAAAGTGCCGTAGACCAACTCATCGGCCAACAAATTCGCCATCAACAAGAAGCATACACCATCATCGGGGTGTTGAAGCCTGGGAAGACACCTGCCCCAACCCTCTTTGTGCCCATCAGCAGCCTTCCCGCAGGTGCACTGGCACAATCGCCCCCCATGTGCATCCTGGAAGCAAATGTGGTGGAGGATGTCCCCAAAATCAAAACCGCCACTGAGGTCTGGTTGAAAAAACATTTCCCCAGTAAGTACCAGGATTTTCAAGTCATCAGCAACGAATTTCGGGTAGATCAGGTAGCCAAAGGGTTTTTGCTTTTCCGCATTGTGATGGGCATGATCGTGGGCATCTCGGTATTGGTGGGCGGCATCGGCGTGATGAATGTATTGCTCATTTCGGTTACAGAGCGCACCCGAGAAATTGGCGTACGCAAAGCCCTGGGTGCCAAAAAACGCGACATCATGCGCCTGTTTTTATCCGAATCCATTACGGTATCTTTTTTGGGAAGTTTGATGGGCCTGGGTTTGGGTATTTTGGGCACCAGCATTTTTATCCCCATCGTCAAAGCCATTACCAAAGCGCCTTTTCAGGCAGCTTATACCTGGAATACCTTGATCGTCATTGTGGTGATTGCACTGCTGATTGGCGTAATTTTTGGCACCTTTCCGGCCATCAAAGCGGCAAGGTTGAATCCGGTGGACGCGATTCGCCATGAGTAGACTCACGGTTGATTTTTTTGAAAAACGATATTGTCGGACTCAAGATTGTTGCGCAGCAAATACTCGTTTAGGTCAGGCACGGCCAACAACTTTCCTTCAGGATCAATGATGAAGCTTTCATAGCCCATTGCGCGAAGTAAATTTGCTGCATCTTGATGGGCGGTATTGTGTCGCTCCGCACTGAGGTACTCCATAACGATGGGGCACTTGAATGTGGTTTTTAGAAAGTTTTGCATGCCCAGCAATACCCGGTATTCAGCACCCTCTACATCGATTTTGATCAGGTTGGGTTGCAAATGATTTTGTGCAATGAATTCATCCATGGTAATGGTGGCAACATTTGCTTTGCTCGGTTTGTTTTTTGCATACCAGTTTTCTCGTTCAAATTGCTTGATTTCCAGTGTATTGTATTCAGAGTACAAAATAGGGAACTCATAAAAGGAAAGCACACCTTTTTCATCCGAAACGGCTTGATTCAAGCAGTTCGCTTGTGGCAGGTTCTGCAAGTTTTTGCTAAGGAAAGCAAAGGTGTTTTTTGAAGCCTCAAAAGCAGTCACCTTACCACTTGCCCCAACCAGGTGTGCGGCCAGGGTAGAAAAATACCCCAGATGAGCACCCACATCCATAAACTGCTCGCCTTCTTTCAAGGTATTGATCATGAACCGGGCCAAGCGAATTTCAGAAGCATGGGATTTGCCGCCAGTTAAAAATATATCCATACCCGAAGGCAAAACCAATTGAAGATTCGCCCCAAAAAAAGTGCGGGTTTTAACGATGACTCCTTTTTTGGTAAAGGGGTAAATAATTTTCATAAAAGCCATCCCCAAAAGATACTTCAGGGGTTGTGCTTTTAATCGGGTAATTTTTGATCCCAAAGCCAATTCTTCTACCCTTTGCAGCCCTTCCTTCACATCCATGTTACTATGTTGTAATAAGCCTATTTTTTTTGTTTTCGAGGTCCTGATTGACCAATACCGCCATACAAATGAAGAAAAATGAACCCATTTTATCGGTTTCTACCATATCATTGATCAACAAAAAGGCGTCCATCACCACCGTACACAAGGTCACAGCCATGATGATGCGCTGTCTGATCGGGTCGGTACAACGGTGGTAGATTTTTTCTGCCTGGATCAACACCAAAAAGCTCAGGGCAATGAACAAAATCAGTCCAACGTACCCTTGCTCTACCAGGGTCATCAGGTAATAGCAATGTACCCCAGAGCCTTCCGGATTGTCACTGACGTAGGTTTGAAAACTGGTAACCGTGTAAGATTGGTAAAAATTGACAAAATTTCCTGGCCCAAAACCCATCCAGGGGCGATCCAAACTCATTTGAAAAGCGGCCACCCAGCGGTACACCCGTTCCATTGTAGAGATGTCCTCCATCTTGTAGGTGGCCTCCATGAGGTTGCCAAAACTCTCGTGACTGATGGTTTTGTTAAAATCTGGCGCAAAATCGAGGTAATTGTTGTCATAACTCAAGTAAAAAAAGCCAACGATTAAGCCTACCCCCACCACCGCCAATACTGGGCGCATCAAGCGCCACTTGACGATAAAATAAGCGCCCGCAGCCATAACCACTGCGACATAAGCCGCCCGGGTATAGGTAAAATAAATGGCCAACAACATCAAGCCCATTGCCCCCAAAAACAAGTACCACTTGATGGAAAAACGCGGAAATTGAACGGGGGCA
Organism: Saprospiraceae bacterium; assembly: GCA_027486765.1. Lineage (GTDB taxonomy): Bacteria > Bacteroidota > Bacteroidia > Chitinophagales > Saprospiraceae > Haliscomenobacter. Next base: position 3,284 of record JAIXOO010000118.1, on the reverse strand, counting down.
AACCACATCAGCGGAAAAAACAATGCCAATAAGCCCGCATAACTGACGTGATTGCGATAAAAAGGTCGCAGCACAAAATTGATTTCCGCAAAAGAAAAACCCGTCCACGCATGCCGCAACATGATGACTGTTACCGTAAAAATCAAGGGCCAAAATACCCACCAAAACAAGCGCTGGTATTGTTCCTTGCGGTCGATGAAATAACCAGTCAGGCAATAAAAAACCACGATGTACCAGCTTTTGGCCAGTAAATATTTAACCGACACAAAAAGCAGTTTGGACTGTAAGGTGCAGAGCAAAATCCAACTGAAGTGCAAGAGCAGCAATAAGGAGATGGGATGGAGGATAAATTTGCTGCTGATGCGGTGAATGTTGTGGAACAAAAAGGGAATACTGACCAAAAATAGACCTACGATCAAGGGCTCATCGGGTAAATCCGTGCCAAAGCCATTGGGTAAAACCACCTCGGTCGAAAGGGGAATGCAGGCCATCAGCAAAAAATAGATGGTGCGAATGTCCATCATCGTCCAATAAATGGCCAATACAAGCAGCGGTAAACCCGCCAAATAAATAAAATTGAGTGCCACCCCTGCCCAAATGGACAAAAGCGTGATCAACGCCAGCCCCCAAAATAGCACTTGAAGCTCCGACGTTTTCCGCGAATGTTGCATCAGTTGATTAGTGCGCATTGATGGCTTCTCCCCATTTGTTTTCACGATAGGCATCGAACAACAACACCCCAAAGCAAGCAATTACAAACGCAATAGCTCCCGCAGCAACAACCAAGATGGAACGCCGTGGTCGAGATTTGAGCACGGGGACTTCCGCTTCTTCCACAAGCAACACCGTTGGGACGTCCGCTTCCAGCGCAGTGCGGAGCATTTTGGCTTTTTCTACCTCATCGCCCAACTGCCCGTTGGAGGTGTAATAGCGGGTTTCGATCATCATCAAGGCTGCTTCACCGCCTGCCAGGTTGTTCAACTCTTCTTGTAAACTTTCTACTTCCGATTGATACCCTTTCATTGTCGCTTCGGTAAAAGCAACGGAGTCACGGGGTATGCGGGGATTGTTTTTCATGGATTCCCATCTTCCTTTGAAACGAGAGTAACTGCCCTTGGCAATGATGTACCGCTCAGAAAGATCGACAGAGACTTGCCGCGTATTGTAAATTTTGTACTTCGCCCGAAGTTTGGTCAGGCTATCAGCCAGTTCTTGCAAAATCCGTTCTTTGACAACCAGTCCTGATTCATAAGAGGCGAGGTTTTTACGTTGATTGCCCTTGATGACTTCTTGTGACAAATAATTGATCCGTTCCCGTGCGGCATTCGCGATCCGAGCCGCCAATTGAGGATCAACATCTTCAAAAGTCAATTGGATGGCATCACGTTTGGTTTTGATGATTTCCATCCGCGAAAAAAGTTTTTCCCGCGCCCATACGTACGATTTGGGGTGATCTGGCGCAATCCGATAGTGCTGAAACAAATTGAAGGTATCGATCAAATAATCCCCCAATTCATTCGACTCAGCAATGGTCAAAATGCGGTCGATGTCGTTGCCCGAACCATAGGGTTGTCCGCCAATGGATTTACCATACAAGATGTCGGGACGCGCCAAATCTGGACTAGCCGCCAAAAAAACCGTAGTTGCTTTGTAAAAATTGGGCAACAACAAGGAAATACCCGCCGTACCTATCGCTGCCAGAAACGACAGCCCCAGAATTTGTTTGCGCCACTGGTACAAGGTGCGTACCACGCCCAAAAGATTGTCTTTATTTTCCATTGAAAAGCTAAAACTTAAAACGTTTTAAGTAAACCCAATACCTCCCGAATGTTGATCAAACGCACAACAAAAGCAATTATTCCACAACCCACCAAGGCCACTAAAAAAGCCCATAATTTGAGGCTCGGCATAAGGTAAACCCAACTCAAACTGGCCACACCAAGGCACAAAATGGCCATTGTGACAAATTTAATGGCTTGTACCCAGGTAATCCCTACGCCCATCAGTTTGTTGCACAAGTACAACTGTGCTGCAAAAATCAGGATTTGGGTAATGCAATTCGCCTCCGCTGCCCCCAATGCCTTGTGCAAAGGGATTAGCCAGAGGTTGAGTCCCAAATTGAGCAGTACACCCCAGACGTAGACCCGATTCAACTCCCGAAGGCTGCCTTGCGCCACCAACAAAGTGCTGAAAATATAGACACCACTCACGGGGATAAAACTGACGATCACCCATCCGAGAATATTTCCAGAATAAATGCTGCCATTGGTGTACAAACTGGTCATGATGCTTTCTCGGAAAATAATGGTACACACCACCAGGGAAATGCCCCCACTCCAGATGATTTGTAAACCCAAATGTGCGAGAGCCTTAACATCTCCCCCCACTTTGAGCAAGCGAGCATACATCGGCATCAGCAGACTTGCAAAGAGATAACCAATCACATTACTGGCTTCCAGTAGTCGAAATGCCGAGGCATAAATATTGGTTTGTTCTCGGCCATCTACCAACATGCGTTCCATCAAAGGGGCATCTACACGGGTGTACATGCTCATTAGAATGAAGGTTAGGGTAAAAGGTAATCCGGCTTTAACAATCGCCAGGATGCGCAACCAGTTGAAACGAAATTCAATCGGCCCCGCATGGTAACGCACAATGGCAAAGGAAACCACCGCACCCACAGCATACCCGAGCAACTGCACATTGACAAACCATTGAATGTCAAAATTCCGCTCCTCATAATACCCGATCCACAAAGGAATACCCAAAAACAAAATCACTACGAGTCGGTCAATCACCGATACGATACTGTCAATCCAGTACAAACCCAATCCCGCAATGTTGGAGCGCAAATACATCACCATCGAATTGAGCACCTGACACAGGGTCATGCCCAGCAAGATGCCCGGGTATTCCCAAAGGTAGCCTGTAATCAACCCCACCAGCAGCAACACCAGTGCATACACCAAAGACAAAACCCCCTTGGTGAGCAAAAACGCACTGAAGTACTTGGGCAGCAAGTGTGGATGCTGCGCAATGTAGCGGGTATTGTAATTCTGGATGCCAAAATCGGTAATGATGTTGAGAATCAGCGTAAGATTGAGAATGCTGAAATAGATGCCGTAAAGGTTTTCGGTCACCACGTTTTGCACCACGCGCTCTACCCCAAAGAGGTAGGTGGGTTTGATCACCAGATTGATGAACAAGAGGAAAAGGAGATTGGCCAGGAATTCGCGTTTCATGCCTGCGCTGCGGGTGCTTTGATTTGCGGGGCGAAGGTAAGG
>JAIXOO010000408.1 GCA_027486765.1 Saprospiraceae bacterium | reverse complement strand
GTAGTGATCAACCAAAAGAGTGTCAAATCACTTGGGTTTGCTTCGGCGGAAGACGCTTTGAATAAAAAATTCTGGTTCGGTATGAATTCTGGCAATGCACACATTGTGGGTGTGGTAGCCGATTTTAATGCCACTTCCCTGCACAATGCCATTAAACCCATTTTGATGACCCAAAACTCAGAGTATTACAGTCTGGCGGGAATCAAAATTGAGGCCAACAACAACATTCCACAAACCATTGCAGCGATTGAAAAAGCCTGGAAAACGAGTTTCCCGGATCAGATTTTTGATTACAAGTTTTTGGATCAACAAATCGACGCTTTTTACAAGGCAGAAACCCGCTTGTATACCTTGTTCAAAATTTTTGCCCTCCTGGCCGTGGTCATTTCCTGTTTGGGATTGTACGGTTTAGCCACTTTTGCGGCGCAGCAACGCACCAAAGAAATTGGCATCCGCAAAGTGTTGGGCGCCAGTGTAGCAGGCATTACTGGCTTGTTGACCAAAGAATTTTTGGTGCTGGTGCTGATTGCGCTGCTGATTGCTTCTCCGATCGCCTATTACGCCATGCAGCAATGGCTCGCCGATTTTGCCTACCACATCAACGTGGGTTGGCAGGTGTTTGCAGGGGTAGGAATCATGGCCATGACCGTAGCTTTTTTGACGGTGGCAGGCCAGTCGATCCGGGCAGCGACGATGAATCCGGTGAAGAGTTTGCGGAGTGAGTGAAGTTTTTTAAGGGTAAACGAAAGATTTAGCCGCTGCCTGGGCTTTGGGATGAGCAAAACACCATTTCAGCGTCACTGCTGGATTCCTGCCTTGAGGACTTAAAAATCCACCCTTGGCAAAGTAACGCAGCATCCAGATTAGGAAATGGGAGTATAAAATCGCTCAACTCAAACGCCCAAAATTGTGGGTTTTGCTTAACTTTGAAGACAATTTTGAACCATGACCAAACAGACCATCATTGAACGAACCATTCATGCCATCAACCAACTTCCATTAAATAAGGCAGAAGAAATAGCTGACTTTGTAGACTTTATCATCAAACGGTATGAGGAACAACTGCTTACTCAGGGCGTCCAACAATTGGCCTCAGAAGGTCAAACGTTTGATTTCTTGAATCAGGAAGAAGATTTGTATTCTGTTAGGGATTTGAAGGAAGTTTATAATTAGTCAAAGAGCTGTTGGGCAATCTTTCTCCCTCCAGTCGCCCTTCGTAAATCTGCGGTTTTGCAACATTCCGAGAACAATCTCACTTTGCTCCATTATTTTTCAGAACTTCGTAAAGCCGCAGCGCGCGTTATGCCCGATTTTAGGACGACAATCAAACATTAGACTATGAGTAACGGACGACTTTATATCATTGGGAACGGTTTTGATATTTTTCACGGTGTAAAATCAAGATACAGCGACTTCAAAGACTACGTTGAAAAAAACGACAATGACTTATTTGAAGCACTTGAAGAGTATTTTAACTCTGACGAACTTTGGTCCGACTTTGAAGAAACCCTTGCTTACATTGATACAGACAAAATAGTTGACGACGCTTCCGATTTTCTTGTTTCGTATGATGCAGACGACTGGAGTGACGCTAATCATCACGACTATCAATATGAAGTTCAAAGAGCAATTGACGCAGTAACTGTTACACTTAAAGAGAATTTTACTAAATGGATTTTAAGCCTTGATATTCCTAATGCAATTAAACTTAACCTTCCATCTTCATCTGTTTACCTAACTTTCAATTACACTGACACATTAGAAAGAAACTATAAAATATCTCCTTCAAATGTCGTTTACATTCACAATAAGGCTGTTGACGAAACATCAACTTTGATTTTAGGACATAGTAGACAACCTACACCTGACAACAACTTGGACAAAGAAACCGATTGGGAATACCAAGATGTTCGCGTTACAGAAGGTAATCAAATTTTGGACAAATATTTTGAAGAAACCTACAAGAATACTGACACGATTATAAAAGAGAAACAAGATTTTTTCAGGCAATTAAGCACCATTGAAGAAGTTTTCGTGCTTGGACATTCAATATCTTCAGTTGATATAAAATACTTTCATGTAGTTTTTAATACTGTTCGAAAAAATTCTACTTGGACAGTTTCCTATTACAGTGATGACAAAAAAGACAAGCTAAAGGAAACACTTATTTCAATTGGTGTTATGGCGGATAAAATAAATTTGGTAAAATTGACCGACCTATGAGAAAAACTGGGCATAACACGGAGTTTGCGTCAGATGGGTTGATGTTCAAACCTTGAGCTTAGTACTACTATTTAAATTTAGTAGTAAATTGAAACTTTGTGCTCCGAAACCCGCCCGAACACAAAGCCCAAAAACGATGTACAAAAGGCTCGCTGCTACCACAGTGTTTTGGGTACAATAATTCCGAACATAAAATAGAAGCATAACATTATGTCAATAAAAATAAGAATTAAAGGGAATAAGGAAACTAATGAATATCAAGATGCTTTAGAATTAAAGCAGTTACTTGAATCTTCATTGGACATTAATTCTACAAATGGAGAAATCTTGATAATTGCAAATGCGACTTTATTTGGACAAGAAACTAAAGATGTTGATTTAATTGTAATGGGTAACCTCGAAAAATATAGTTGTAAAATTAAAACAAAGGCAGTTAGTTTAAATAAAGAAGAATTAGAATTAAAAGAAAGAACCGTTTTCGTAAACAGTTTTTGCTTTACTATTGAAACAAAACGACACAGAGCAGAAGATGTACGATTAGATGGATTGCATTTATTGGTAAAATATAATGATAAATTTTCTGATGCGACAACTCAAAGTGAAAATCAAAAATATTCGTTAAAAAATTTTTTTATAGACAGGCTAAATTTCTCGCCCTATATCTGCAACTTTATTTGGTTTAAAAATATAGGCTGGGGGTCTATTAAAGAACTATTAGGTAACAACGAAACACTTTTTACAAAACACAACTATTTGCCTAACACTTTTAAATTCCGTTTCATTTTGCAACTTGCTTGTATTCAACAGCCACCATATAACTCCAAAGATGCGAATGGAAATCTAAAAGGCTATTGTTCCTTTAATGCATTACGAAAGAACGAGAGTTTTGATTATTCTCAAATGGAAAGTGTTTTTGATATTTTTGAAAAAGTAAAAATTGGAACAGGACAATTAACAAGAAAAAAAATAGAACAAATAACTAGAGCGTATCTCAAAACTCAGAGTTGACATAATGGTTGATAAATGAGATATTTAGGTCCAAAAAGATGGACTTAACAGATATCCAATGGGCAAAACTAGAACCAATATATGAAAAGCC
>JAIXOO010000336.1 GCA_027486765.1 Saprospiraceae bacterium | reverse complement strand
ACATGACCACATTTTTTAATGTGCTTGGAGGAAAAATTTCTTCCAGGTGGTCGGATGATCAGGGTATTCTCAATTTACGAAATTTTTAAATTAAAAAAGCTTATTTGTGGAATTATTTTCTGGCATAAGCAAGGTTGCTCCTCGAAAAACCTTTCATGTCGGGGAAACACAACCACAAGTCATCGTAACACAAAACTGCTACAAGCTGTAGCAGTTTTGCCCTGTGGGCATAATCGCCCACTAAAGAATTGGAAATAATGCTGATGAATGATTTGAAAAGCTTTAACGGACCTGAGTTCGGGGATTACAGCTCTAATGTACAATGTTAGATGTGCTTGGTGCTCATTCTTGCTCAGGCTCAAATTCCGTTTCTACCCATTGATCGGCAAAATAATCTTGTAAAATGCGGTGGCGGAAGCGCCAGGAGGCTCCGGTGGTTTCGAGGATGTTGCATTTGACCATTTCATCGAGAAAAGGGACTAATTTCTCTGGCAATAATCTTTTTTTATTTAAAATACGAAGAAGGTGCCAATGTTGGAGGATGGAAAAGTGCAGTACTTTGGCTGAGGCTATATAACCCTGGTAAGGATTGTTGATTTGGATAAAAGAGTAGTAATCTTTATTTATTTGATCTTTCAGCCCTGCGACCAGACCTACAGCCAGACCTACGCTCAAACCATAGCCCAAACCTAGGGTCAGACCGAGGGGTATACCTGCGGCCAGACCTACGACCAGACCGTTGACCAGACCTACGACCAAGAATTTTCGACTGATTCTTTCACTCCAATTCCATTTAATGTGCTCTCTGGTTTTAATAGAAGGATACAATATTAATTTTTGACCTACGACCAGACCTAGTGCCAGCCCTCCGAAAAGCCCTCCGACCACCCCTCCAATCAGCCAGCCGACCAGGCCTCCTAGAAAACCTCCGACCAGGCCTTCACCCAGAGGTTCCAAAGCATTACTTAGCACAAAATCCCGTTTTGATAATGTACACCAATCGTATTTTAGATGGGTCAACTCAAAATCAATCAGATTTTCTCTTGTGAGCCTTGAGGAAAAAAAACTAAGGTATCTATTGGCTAGTTGAGCATCGTATTCCTTTCCATTAAGTTTATGGAGCACCTCTGAAACAAAGCGCTGTTTTATCTCTTTTTTTCTTCCTTCGCTGTCAATGGCTAAAAAACTGAACTCATTCAGGGATTTTCCACTAGCAAACAACAACTGTAAGCAATTAAAATAAAAAGGAACCGCTGCAATTTCACGCAAGAGTAAGTCTTCTTTAAGCGCAACCAACAAACGTTTAGCTCCTTCATTCCGGTCCGCTTTTTCCAATTGCTCCACCAACTGCTCGTAGGTCAAAGTTCCCACTTCTATCAGGCGATTCACAGGTGCGTCTTTTGCTACTGCTTTGTATTCATCAATTCGCGAGGAAAGGATAAGATACCTGCGAGGGTATTTAGCATAAGCACCAATTGCTTCCAGGCAAGTCAGCCGATCTTCTTCTTTTACCTCATCAAATCCATCGAGTAACAAGATGAGTCGGTTCTGTGAGATTAGGTTAGCCGCTCCATTTTTGGGGATGGCGAGCCCTGTTTCAGCAGGCAAAATCTCTTTAATCCAGGCTTCCAAAGTAGGAAACGAATTACGCCAACGAGCAAGGTTTAATACAACGGGAATATGGGTTGTCTCTTTCTCCAATATTTCAATTGCCAATTGTAAAAGCAGGGTAGTTTTACCTGCCCCAGGGACACCAATCAACAACAATTGGCCTTTTGATGCTTCAAAATGCTCCGTTAGTTTTTTGCGAATTTCTGCTTCGCTGTATTGTACAAAGGTATGATCTGCCAGGGGAGTTGTTTCAGTAGTAGAAGGTACCAGGCGTAGATTGACGGGATGGGGGCGGGAAAGTTTCTGACTCAGACGATTTTCGTAACGTAATTTTAGGGCCGCTCTGATTTTTTTTTGAAATTCAACTGACTGAGCTATTTCTTTCTTCAGGACATTGATTAGGAGGATTATGCTGTTTTTTATACTGTTTTGCTCTTTGGTTTTAATTTTAGCTGACTTTGCCGCCAATCTCCGGATGCGTTTCGCGTCGGTTAAACGGGCGCTTAACACAGCAATATCCGTATCCAGTGATTTCAATTTTAAGGTAGAGAGCAGCTCTAATGCTTGCTTTGGGTTGGAGGCAGCAATCGCTGCTCTAGCCTTGCGCAAAAGCTCATGGTTTTCAGCTGTTAAACGGATGTTGTAGCGTTCGAATTTTGGTTTGGTGATTTTGATAATCATGGATACGTTTTACTTCAAATGGTGCTCAGTTTTTGGCGTTCAAAATAATTTTTCAAAAATAAGATTTTTTTGAATATTGAAGCAGACAGGGTAAGTCAGGAAATTCCTCTTTCAGGTCTTTGGCCAAGCGCTCAATGAGTTTGTCGCCCCAGTTATGGGTTGTGAGAGAAAAGCAATTTGCTACCGGCTCATTTTTAAACGCATCGAATTCGAGGGGTTTAAATCTGGATTGTTTGGGAACGATGAAGCAAGGAAACCAGAAAATCGGGCAGCATTTTGAAATTCACGCTCCAACCGCGGAGCGGTTCAATTCAGAATAGCCCCGGTCGTCCGGGGAGTTGGAAGGTTTAGGCGGATTCCACAACCACGGCAGTGGTTGAACACGGTCGCCAAGGGGATTCAATCGCTGTTGGGCTTGTGGAACTCCTTTGAGTCTTTAACATAAAAGGATAAGGCCATGGAGTTGGGGCATCTGTGTAAAGATGCTCAGTCAAAACTGCGACTTTTAGGGTAAAAACAGGATAATAAGTCATCGTAACACAAAACTGCAACGCAGCGTTGCAGTTTTTCCATTTAGAAAAAAAGGCCATCATGTTTACCAACAGTTTTTTCTTTTTGAACCGTCAAGTATTCCTTGCCTGTTGCTTTGCAGCAGTTGTTGCAAAAAGTGCAACAACTGGGCAAATTAAGCGATAAACACCTGTAAAAAAATACACTACTTTGCTGTTTTTCATATTGGCGAACTTGTGCAAAATTTGCACAAGTTGAATTTCACTACACATTCCCGGGCGGGTTCTCCCCGTACTTCTCTTTATATTCCCTGACATGTTCATCTTCAATTTCTTCCGCCCGTTTTCGTCCTTTGATGCCTGTCAGCAAAATGGTAGCGAAAAAACGTACCATTCCTACCACTCGATTGAACAGGGCCACCTGCTCATTGGCACGAGGAGATGTACCATCGTCATTTAATGGTTTGCCACAAATTCCGTATTTGAATACATTGTCCCTTTCTACATCGAAAATCTCGTAGAGGTGGTGGTCGGCATCATTTTCGTGGGAGTTGGCGTGGGGCTTTTTCATTACAATCCTAGAATACGGTCTTTAAGCGGTTTTACACCCGGCCACCCTGCGGCATTGCTAAAGGTTTCCGCCCAGATTTCGGGGAGGTGCGGGTAATTGTCTTGTCCTGTTTTTAATTTCCAGGCTTGTCGGGGTAAGTACAACAAGGATTCAAAGGTGTATTCCTTGGGCATTTTCTCAGGGTTTGCCAGCACGGTTTCGAAGAAAGTCTGACCATTGGCTACCACACAGCAACGAGCATACAAAAAGCCATCTACCGAAAAGGGTCTGTTTTCTTCTGGCGCATAACGATTGCTACCGAGCTGGCGAGCGTACATTTCAGCATCCAGCACAAAGAGTTTTTCGTGCAAGCTATCGTGAAATTTGAAGATGTCTGCTGCTGCAAAAGTGCTGAGGCGTGCTACGGCAGGAGCCAAGATGGCCTCAGCATTGCGGGTGCGCCAGTCAAAGTCAGCAATAATGGACCAAAACTGGGCTTCATCCATGCTAACTGAGGTTTCATTTTCAGCTTCGATGCGCAGGGTAGCATTGGGATACTGTACCTGCAAATCTTCAATGGCTGAAGCTGAAATGTTGCGCAATGGTATTTCCAGGATGGTGGTCATTGGTGCTGAACGTTGGATTTTAGGTAAAGAAACAACATTTTGAGCGGAAAAGCAAGTAGAAGGGAAGGCGTAAAAATAAAAAAGCCACAATCAAACGTTACCGTCCAATTATGGCTTTTTTTAAGTTGTGATCCCGCTGGGACTCGAACCCAGGACCCCCTGATTAAAAGTCAAGTGCTCTAGCCAGCTGAGCTACGAGATCAAGCTTTTGAAGAAACGTTTTGGCTAGTAAAACGCCCTTTTT
>JAIXOO010000230.1 GCA_027486765.1 Saprospiraceae bacterium | reverse complement strand
TTAAAACTAGGCACTGGAAAACGAAAATCGCCCCTGGCTTGCACCAGCTTATTGTAAATGTTCAACACTTTGCGGTATTGTACACTGTCTATTTTTTTGGAGGCAAGGTTGGCCACAATACCCGGTTTGTTGATCAGTGGTAGTGTGCCAAAGCTGCGTTCCTGGGCTTGTATTTGATGGATAAACAGGTAGCAGCAGGTGATGATGAGAATTATCCGCATATTGGTTTATTTCAGTTTAAGCAAGGCATCTCTTACTTTGACGAGTAACTGCTCAACCAAAGTTTTAATATCAGTATTGGAGCCTTCTACGGCAAAAGTGTCCAGTTCATTCTCTTGATCACTTTTGTACAAATAGGCCGTAAGCTTCACCGTAGTTCCGATTACCTCGTATTCTCCATTGATGAAATAGTGGATACCTGCTGCTTTGTCGCTGGGATAATAGGCAAAGGGCAAGCTTGGATCGGCCAACATAGCCTCCAGTTGCGTGTTGACTTCCACTTTAAGTTTCAGTGGATCCAAGCGTTTTTTGTTGGAAAAGTCGGAGCGAATGATGATTTTTTTAGCCGTAGGCAATTTAACAAGCGTACCTGATTTGAGGATGCCGATGCTAAAATCCTCCATACCAATGAGTTTGGGTTCCTGGGTTTTGCTGAGGGCCGAAGCCAATTTGGGCACATCCTCCCGCACTTCCTGGAACAATTTACCCACATCAATGAAGCTGTTTTTGTCCTGTGCCGCCACTTTGGGCATGTTGTTCAAAAGGCTGTAGGTGAGCAAACCATGACCAAAACGGGGATCTTCATAACTCAGTTTATCGGCCGAGCTACTGGCCAATACAAAGAGCCCAGCTCGGTCCTTCATGCGTTCCAGTGCCCGGCGCTGATCGGTGCTCAGGGTGCTTCCCTTCCCGCCTTCATCCAGTTGTTTGACAACTTCGCCCGAGTTGCAGGCATCCAGAATGAGGATACGTTTGCGGGCTTTTACGCCCCGAATCCAGGCCTGGAGGGAATCCTGGGCAATGGCAGCTTGGCGGTTGGCCGGAATACTCAAATCAAAACTTTCATTGTCGGCACTGAGGTAGTAAAACTGACTCGTGGGGCTATCGGTAGGCCAGGTGGTGCCGTGGCCAGAGAAATAAACGAGCAGTACGTCCTTGGGTTCAGCTTTGGCCGAAAATTCTAGCAGGGCAGCCCTAATCGCCGTTTTTGTAGGTCGGACACCGCCCTTGGCGGTGGTCAACAATTTGATCTGCATACGTGTTCCAAACAGGTCTTTTCCCGCCAATTGCAACATATCACGATAAGCTGTTGCATCATTATCCGGAAATTTCAGGTCCAAGGTAGTTCCCTTGTAGTCAGCTGTACCGACCACTAAGGCATATAAAGTATTGACCAAAGCCTGATCGGTTTGGTCGTTCAAAGCCGTTGTGGCAATAGGTTTATCTTTGCCCTTGCCCCCGCCGGGTACATAATCGACAGGGTACTCAGGGCTGGGCAACCATCCTTCGGCATTGTAGCAAACCAAGGCGAGCGAATTGGATTCGCCTTCGATAAAATAATCCGCAAAAGTGCTGAGCTTGATGGAGAAACTGCCTTGGCGGTCCGGATTGACATCGGGAGCGATCTCCATATCTTCCAGGCGCAAACTAACCCGACCAATACCACCGCTGCGTTTGTTGAGTTTAACGGTGATGACATCGTCCAACAGTTTGGCTTCGATCTCAGGGTATAAAGCCAAATTCTGGCCGTCTAAGTCAATAACTTTGCGCAATGGGTCTTCTCCAAAGCCCAACACTTTCGCCAATAAGCCAGGCTCATAATAGCGTTCTTTCAATTGATCCATCGCGACGATTTCCAGCCCAACTACAAAGTAAAGGCTGCTCATGGCACCTGGCGAAGCATCAAAAAGGCCATCTGGTGTAGCGACCATCCAGTCTTCGGTACCGATGGCCATCAGGGTGGCAAGTTCAGCTCCGGTTTGAGTGTTCCAGATTTTGGCTGAGTTGTCGCTGCTGCCAGACAATAGAAACTTTCCATCGGGTGAAATCGCAAGGGCACGAATGGTGCTCCGGTGGCCCTTGTACTCCCGCAACAGTTGACCACTCAAGTTGTATTCATGGATAACATTCGAAGAAAACCCGACCAACAGGCGTTGGCTATTGGGTGTAAAGGCCAGACAAGTCGCTAGTGGGAAAATATCATCCTTTGATTTCGGCATCAAAAAGACCTGTCTACCCGTTTTGGCATCGTAAATGGCAAAGGAGTAAGCTTCATTGGTGGCCACATATTTGCCATCGGGGGAAAATACCGCTTGATCGGCGCTGGTGCCAAATTTGCGAACTAGCTGGAAACCTTCGACTCGCCGCAATTCAGCGGGAAAGCCTTTTCCACTATAGGGCTGTTCCCGTTCTTCATACACCCCCTTATTGTAGTGAGGAACCAAGTCGCGATCAGTGGCGACCAAAAAGAGTTGCCCATCGGGAGAAAAACCCAAACTCGTCACTCGATTGGAATCCAGTTGGATGTCCTGTACTTCCCATTCCTGGTCACTCTTCGTGACAAAATTAATTTCCCCCGTAAAGTTACTGAGCAAAAAATGATCACCATCGGGATGGAAAGCTAGAGCGGAGTGGCCAACATATTTGCCCTTGTCTACCTTGGTGTATACTCCTTCATAAAGATTATAGCTGGAAATAGAATCACCGGTTTGTGCAATCAGAAGGCTGGGGTCTTGTGGATTAAAAGCAGTTGGGGTGTTAAAATCATTTTGGCCCTCCAAAGCCTCTGCTTCGCCATAAACGGTATTCCAGAGACGGATGTGGATGCCTTCTCCTCCTGTCAAAATAAATAAAGAATCAGGCGAAAAGGGCGAAAACCCAACACTGGTAACCGAGGAAGCATCATTGCTATAGCTGCGTACCATTTGGCCTTGCAGATCATACAAAAGAGCTGCTTTATTGGTGGGTGCTACCAGTAGCCCCTGACTATCGGGCAT
>JAIXOO010000029.1 GCA_027486765.1 Saprospiraceae bacterium | reverse complement strand
CCACAAAATATGTCTACCAAATTGTTTTTCGCTTGCGCCATCACCCTGATCGGCGCCCTGACCCTTGCTGCCCAAAGCGGCACCACCGCCGAAGGCCTGAAATACACCGTCCTTCAAGCCGGCAACGGCCCAGCCCCAAAAATGGGACAGGAAGTAATGATCCAGGTAGAGGGATTGGACAGCACGGGCAAAGTAGAGTTTTCCAGTCGCGATCTGGGGTACAACATGCATTTCCAATTGGGAAAAGAAACCGACCCCATCTCCAAAGCCCGGGACCTCTTGATGACCCAGATGAAAAAAGGCAGCAAATACCGCGAAGAATTGCCCTTTAGCCTGCTGCCTGCCGAAGCGCCCGAAAGTAAAAAATCGGGGTACATCGTCTCCATCGTCGAAATCACCGACGTGATGGACGCCAAACCTGCTGCCTGCGATTTGTTTGTAGAAACCGCTGAAAAAAGTGGCATTGCCGCCGCGGAGACTGAATTCAAAGCCCTGCAAAAAAACAACCCGAAAGGCTACAGCTTTTTTGAGTGGGACATCAATGCAGCAGGTTATAAAGCGTTGGAAGCCAAAAAAGTCGACGTAGCCATCGCGCTGCTCACCCTCAACAACACGATGTTTCCCAACTCTGCCAATACCTACGACAGCCTGGCCGACGCTTATGCGGCCAAAGGGGACAAGGAAAAAGCCAAGGCCAATTACCAAAAGGCTTTTCAGATGAACCCGAAGTTTACAGCCAGTAAGGAGAAGATGGAGAAACTATAAACGATGTCGGATGTCGGATGTGGGATTTCGGGTTTAGTGCCAAGTCCGAAATCTCTTATCCGAAACCAGAAATCGAGCCCCTTCCCTATTAGCTCAATTTTTCACTATTGTAACAAGTTTTCAAAATGAAAAAAACAATCTCATTTCTCACTTTTTGCCTTTTGACAATGCTTGCTTTTTCTCAAGGAAAAGTGGAAAAAGGAAGCATCGTCATCGGCAAAATAGACAGCGTTCAATCTACTATTTTGGGCGAAAACAGAAAGATTTGGGTGCATGTGCCTGATGGTGGTGGCAGCCAAAAATATCCCGTCGTGTATGTATTGGACGGCGATGGACATTTTTCATCAGTAGTTGGAATGATTCAACAATTGAGTACCATCAATGGCAATACGATGTCTCCGAAAATGATCGTAGTGGGCATACCCAACACCGACCGAACCAGGGATTTGACTCCAACTCATATTGATTCCGACCCAGCAATGATGATGGACAGTGCCTTCGCTAAAACATCGGGGGGCGGTGAAAATTTTATTGCTTTTATGGAAAAGGAATTAATGCCGTATATCGAAGCAAAATACCCGACAGCACCTTATAAAATGCTCATTGGGCATTCTTTTGGTGGCTTGGCGGTCATGCAAACTTTTACACACCACAATCATTTGTTCAACTCCTACATCTGCATTGACCCAAGTATGTGGTGGGATAAGCAAAAGCTATTGAAACAAACGGAAAAGGTTTTAACGGAAAAGAAATTTGAAGGAAAATCCTTTTATCTCGGCATTGCCAATACTTTGGAAGATGGCATGGATATAAATAAGGTTCGAAAAGACACTTCTGTCGAGACAAAGCATATTCGCTCCATATTGGCCTTGCAAGCCGCTTTTGAAAAAAACAAGCAAAATGGCTTAAAATATCGCGGCAAATACTACCCTGATGATACCCACGGCTCGGCCCCACTCATCACCGAATACGATGCCTTGCGCTTTTTCTTCGATTATTTGCCTATGAAATTCACCATGAAAGATTTTATAGATTCAACAGGGGCTTTGGCAATTAAATATCAGAACCATTATGCTAATCTATCCAAAAAAATGGGCTATACCATGAAGCCTGATGAAATGGAAATCAATTACATGGGTTATGATTTTTTAGGCAGAAAATTGTACAAAACAGCAGAGCGCTTTTTCAAACTCAATGTGGATTATTACCCCGAAAGTTTCAATGTCTATGATTCCTATGCCGATTATTTAATCGCCACAGGTGATAAGGCCAATGCGATGATTCAATTGAAAAAAGCCTTAGCCATTAAGGAAAATGAAGGGTCGAGGAAGAAATTAGCAGAATTGGAAACGGCTAAAAAATGAGATTTCAGCCCCTCCCTATTTTCTCTGTTTTTAAATCAAAAAAACAAGTTATAAAAATGAATAAAACAAATTTATTGCTCGCTTTTTGCCTTTTAGCAAATCTCTTTGGCTGTACAAATGCAGACAAACCCAAACCCACAGCAGTAGAAGACTCCAGCAATAACAATTTGTTCTCAAAAGAGAAAATTTTATCACCTACGCCGCCGCCACCCGGGCTTTCTACTTCACTTCCGCCACAGCAATCCATGCTGCCGCCTGCACCTAATAACTTAAAATTGGAGCAAGGATATTTTCAGGCAAAAGATGGTGTTCAATTATTTTACCGCATGGTTGGTTCTGGAAAAGACACTATTGTTTTCATTCATGGCGGTCCTGGAGTGGGAATACACGATGGAGCAATGGACATTGAACTTCTTGCAAATAAAGGCTATACATTCATTGAGTACGATCAACGTGGTTGTGGCAGGTCTGAACTGGTGCGAGACTCAACAAAACTTACAATGGATGATTATGTTGAAGAACTGGAAGCTCTCCGGCAACATTTCAAGATTCAAAAGCTCACACCAATAGGATTATCCTGGGGCGCAGCAATTGTTACGAACTATGTAAATCGTTTTCCGCAAATGGTGCGCCGTTTGGTATTCCTGAGTCCTATGGAGCCGGCCGCCGAGCTTGATAAGAGAAAAGAATCTATTGACGCTGCTTTAGGAAAAACTAAAACAAAGCAAATAGATAGCCTTCTCAGGTTAATGGAGAAAACTACCAACGATACAATATATCGTACACTCTTTGTAAACTATTTATCAATTTATCTAAGCGCTTACGTTACTGAGGCTTCCCATCTTGCTCGTGCACGCGGATATGACGCAGAAGTTTCTCCATTAGCAATCAGAAACGGCAATCAGCCGTTGGCGCGATGGAGCGGTCTTTCTAATCAATGGGATTTTCGTCCAATGCTTAAGCATATTAGTGTTCCCGTATTGGTCATAGAAGGAGCAAAAACAAACGTTCCTTTGAATGCGACAAAAGAGTATGTAAGAATCATAAAAAATGCAAAACTGGTTTTGGTTCCGAATGCAGGCCACCAAAACTGGTTAGACCAACCAGAAGCAGTACTAAATGCTTTGGACAAATTTTTTAAATCAACCTTTGATTAAAATAAATTTGAACATAACTTTTACCACTAAGTATGACGCAAAAAATTACTTCCCGATTTTTTTGAGGCTTTTGAATAGAAAACTCACTTGAAATGAACCGTTCGACTTTCTATTCAAAACCCAAATCGGGAAGTTAATTTTTCTGCGTTACTAAACATTGCGCTTTCCGTCCATTTTCATTCATCAAAACTAGCTAACATGCAACGCAGAAATTTCATCAAAAACACCGCCCTATCCGCCATCGCCATCAGCGCCACTGGATTTGTCCATTTCGACGGCCAACGTTACGTGGGCGACTGCGCCACCACCTCCGATATCCTGGGGCCATTTTACCGCCCCGACAGCCCGGTACGGAGCCTACTCTCCATCAAAGGTGAAAAAGGTGACCCCATCACTTTGCTGGGAAAGGTGCTACACGACGATTGCAGTACTCCCTACAAAAATGCCAAGATCGAGCTCTGGCATTGCGACGGCAACGGGGTATACGACAACGAATCCAAGGATTTCAAATACCGGGGCACTACCTACAGCGACGACAAGGGCAATTATGCTTTCAAAACCATCTTACCCGTGCCTTATGATGCAGGTGGTGGAAATTTCCGACCTGCTCATTTCCATATGATGATTACAGCGGCAGGTTATCAGCCCTTGGTGACTCAGCTCTATTTCAGCGGCGACCCTTGGGTTGAAAAAGACAGCAGCTCGTCTTCTCCTGCCGCAAAAAAGAGAATCCTGGAGGTCCAGACTTTAACGGGTGGCAACAAAAAAGTGGAGTACAACATCAGTATGGCCAAAAAACTGGCGATAGAGCCCGCATCTATGGGTCTCCTGGTGGGCAACTACATCGCGGAAAATGACCCCAACAATAAAATGGAGCTCT
>JAIXOO010000173.1 GCA_027486765.1 Saprospiraceae bacterium | reverse complement strand
TGAAAAGTGAAAAGTGAAAAGTGAAAAATTGGCTACCGCAGCGACTTGTTCAACATTGCGTGTCAAAGCCGCTGCGGTAGCCAATTTTTCACTTTTCACTTTTCACTTACTTTTCCCCCACCCGGCTCTGCTCCTCCGAAGCACCACTTCTTCTCCGAGATCCCTTGTTCAAATACTGGTTGCCAAAATTGTAGGTAAAGCTCAGATTGGCAATGCGCGTTTCCCAGGAAGACACAATGTTTGCCTCAAAAGCCGCGTGATCAATCCGGCCATGCCAGTAGCGGAATAACATATCATCGAGGGCCAAGTTGAGGTTGCCCTTACCTTTCATGATTTTTTTCTGCACCCCAAAACTTACACCATACAAATGTTCCGAGGTTTGAATGCCTTCGATGCCGGGGCCAGAGTACCAGCCGTTCATTTCAAATTTCCAGTCTTTGGGCATAGTATATGTCGCATTCAAAAAAGCCACCACATTCCAGCGGCCTTGGTTGAATTGTTCTTGAAAAACTTCGGATTCATAGCGGTTGTAAAACACCATCACTCCGCCGTAACCTTCCAGTTTTTTCACAAACTCCAGCGGGAAGAACAAGCTACCACCGTAGCGTTCAAAAGTAGCCAGGTTGTCGTCTATTCCAAAGCCCACCCCGGTAGCATCATCCTGCTGGGTGACCATCTGAATCACATCCTTGGTGCGGGTATATTCCAGGTTGAAGAAAGGTTGTTTGTCGAAGGTCAAAGACATTTTGTATGAATCGGTGATTTCAGGCCGCAGGAAAGGATTTCCTTTTCGGTAGGTATACGGATCAAGGAATTGCACAAAAGGATTCAAAGACCCATAGCTGGGGCGGTTGATGCGATTGCTGTACGCTGCCGACCAACCCAGTTTTCCCCCCAGAGGCGCGGACAAACTCAAGCTGGGAAAAAATCGCGCAATTCGCCGTTGTTGGGTGCTGTCCAAAGTCACCGAATAACCCGAGGATTGGGAGTTTTCATAACGCAATCCCACCTGACCTTCAATTTTACCCAAGGTGAAATTGGAGGACACATAAGCGGCCGCAATTTTTTCCGTAAAAACGAAGTGATTGCTGAACGAGGGGTCATTCACCCAATTGTTGTCACTAAAAATGCTGGCTTGAAGGTCGTTGTCCACCACCGCATGACTATATTTAAGCCCCGACTCGATTTGGAATTTTTTGCTAAAAGGTTTGGTATAGTCCAATCGATAGGCTTCAATTTCCGTGTTTCCGGGTTGTTTTTGCTGACGATTGGCAAAGTTGTCTTCTCCACTGATCACCTCCGTACGCAGGAGGTTGCTGACATTTCGACCATAGCGGTTGATGCTAAAATCGGCATTGAGTTTTTGGCCACTGGTGTCCAGCTTGTACTCGTAATAAGCATCTAGGTTGACAAAACCAGTTCGGCGATCGGTTTCATTGGAGGTCAGGATTTCGGCCCGGGCTTTTTGCAGAGCATCAGGCAAAATGGAGGTGGTACTTTCACTCACCACCTCGTTGGTACTGCCCAGGGCATTTACCGATACACCTGCTGTTTGATTTTTACTGATGTAATAGTCCACACCCGATTTGATGTTCAAAGAATAAGGCAAGCCGGGTTGAAAATTGCTTTGTTTGTACAACTCCGTACCTACTACCCGATCCAGATCGAGTTGTTCGTACCAGGTGCGATGGCTGAAGGCCAGGGAGTTGGTGAAATTGAATTTTTCGTTGCGGAAGTTCATGGTGCTCGAAGCGCGGTATTTCCAATATTTTCCCTTACCAGCGCCTACCGTAGCGGTACCATTCAGGCCCAGTTTCATGTTGCGCTTGAGGATGATGTTCAGGACAGCCCCGGTGCCTTGTGCATCAAAACGTGCCCCCGGCTGGCTGATCACCTCAATGCGGTCGATGTTGGCCGAAGGCATGTCTTTCAACAGGCTTTGCATGTCCATGTATTGAGTGGGGCGTCCATCGATGAGGATGGTCAATCCGGTTTGACCGGCCAAACTGATGCGGTCATTGACCACAATCATGCCTGGAACTTTGCGCAATACGTCCAAAGCGCTACCACTGGCCCCGGTGATGCTGTTGGCCACATTGACGATGAGTGTTCCGGCCTTTTGTTCCAAAAATGGTTTGCGGGCCGTTACTTCAGCAGTGGCAAGGGTTTGAGCCCGGTTGCGTAACGAAATGATGGGGAGCTTGAGGTTTTCCTTAAAATCAGGAATATTTTGAAAATGATCTTCAAATCCCAACATGACTACCCGCAGCAGGTAAGATTTTCCGGTTGGTACTGCGCTGAATTCAAAACTGCCGTCGTCCGCAGTAATGGCGCCTTTGACCAAACTGGAGTCCTTGACTTCGAGCAGCAAAACGTTGGCGTAAGGAATGGCCTGGCGATTTTCATCTTGAATTTTACCATTCAGGTTAGCTTGGGCCTGAAGCGATAGGCAAAACAATGCCATGCTTCCTAAGGTGATTAGAAGTTTCATAACAGTCAGGTGATGAAAAAAATGTGAATGATTAGGGGCGATAAAAAATAAGTGTTCATTTTGCCAAAGGATTAGATAAGTTAACGTTTCATTTTAAGTGTCTTATCTAATCCTTTGGCTCAGGAAAAATGAGCACTTATTTTTGCCCCACTACCCTTAGTAGATGCGGAGGGAAATAAATTACCCCTACGTGCAGAAAAAAATTATTGATTTTTTTGAAGTACACTCCAATGGGTGCAAGGTTCAGGTTTTGCAATAATTTTTTTGACCAAAGCAAAAATGAACTTAAAAAAGGAAGTGAGCGTGGCAAATTATTATTTGAGCCCTATTTTTCACCCAAAGCTTCGCTCAAAGCTTCGCTCAAAAACCGAAAAGTAAGCACCGTAAAAAAAATAGCCAAACCCGGAAAAAGTGCCAGCCACCATTCAATTTGATGTTGCCCCCGCAGCTCGCCTAAAATGGAGCCCCAAGTAACCCGATCGGGCGCACCGATACCCAGCATGGATAAAGTTGACTCGGCGACTATGGCCCCAGCCATACTGAAGGAAATCAAAACCAGTAGTGGCCCCAGCGCGTTGGGCAAGGCATGCCTAATCAGCAAACGCAGGTGAGTAAATCCCAATGCCCGACCCGCTTCCATGTAGGTTTGTTGCCGAACCTTTAAAAACTCAGCCCGCACAAAACGTGCTACCGAAGCACTACTCACAATGCCCACCACCACCATCATGTAAGTCGTGGTCGGCTGTTCCAAGGTAGCAATGAGTGCCAACACCAGGATCATGCTGGGAATGGCATCTACAACTTCGAGCAAACGCATCAGTAGCGTATCCAGCGGAACCACGTAACGGCCCAACTTTGGCAGGCATAAATGCAAAAGACGACCCAACAGAAATACCAAAATCAGGTACAAAACAAGATAGATCAATGGCTGAAAGCTACGAGTCCAGTCAGCAGCATCCTCCGCAGCACCCGGCAAATAGGCCAGGTAGAAGAACAAAAAAGGCAGAAACAACAATATGGCCCAAATCCTGGACTTGGGAACAATCAATCCCTGATCACCAAAATACCCCGCAATACCACCCAAAAACAAACCCATCGAAATGGCAATCCCCACCATGATGAATCCTAGCCACAAGGCCATTCTGGTGCCATGCAACATCCCTGCAGCAACATCCCGCCCGGTTTTATCAGTACCCATCCAGTGCCGGAAGCGCCAGGATTCGATCCTTTGCCGTTCAAAAGGCCCCCGGGCATTGAGGTTTTTGTGGTCGATAGAGCCGGGTGAATAAGGGATTAAGGTAAATGCGATTCCCTGATGAGTTTTATCGGCCCAATCTTCAGTAGGAAAAAGCACTTGGGGCCATTTGGCAAGACCCAGATCTACCAACATCCCTTGTAGCAGGGGCGAATAACTTCTTCCATCTACTTTGATGTACCAGGGCCGTTCATTGGCGACAAAAGGACTGCTCAGGGCAATGATGACAAAAACGACCAGACTGCGCAAGGCCAACCGACCCGCTTTACGCGCCCGAAACCGCTGCCATACATTCCTCCAATAACTGTTGATGCCCTGTTTTTTTTTCATGCCGATAGATTACTGCGATCAAAACGAACCCTAGGATCGAGCCAGGCGTAAACCAGGTCGACGAGTACTAAGCCGATTATGCTCAACAAAGTGCCCAACAAAATGATGCCAAACACCACTGGCCAGTCCTGCGATCCCATCGCGTAAATCAATAAATACCCCATGCCAGGGATGTTGAAAATGGATTCAACGATAATCGAACCAGCCACCATATCAGGCAACAATGAACCGAATGAAGTGATCAGTGGGAAAGCAGCGTTGGGAAAAGCATGCCGCCAAATTACCTCATTTTCGCCTACCCCTTTGGCGCGGGCAGTGCGTACAAAATCCTGGTTGAGCGCCACAATCATGGAACTGCGCATTTGCCGGGTCAACACGGTCATGGCTGGATAAATTAAACAAAGGATCGGAATGATCAATTGCCGGAAACTGACGCTGATCCAGGTGCTCCAGGATGAATTTTTATCCAGATCCATCATGCCAGTGATTCTGATAAAATTCATGCCCCAATCGGGGTTGGAAAAAACCACCAAAAGCACCAGTGCTACCCAAAAAGAAGGCATGGCATAGAGGCCAAATAAAACAGTATTGGCTCGTCGATCAAATTTCGATCCTTGGTGAACGGCCATTCTTACCCCGATGAAAATCGCCAACAAATAAGCAATGGGCAGGGCAAAAATATTGATCAATATCGTCCAGCTCAGAGCACGTCCCATTTTTGCACTTACGGGTTTGGCGTCTTCATAAGACAGGCCAAGATTCCCCCGCAAGTAGCCCCAAAAAGTGTGGTGAAACTGATTGTCAAAACCGAACCAAACCATGGATGGTTGATACAATTTGGCTTTTTGAGGATGAGCAACCAAATGATCAAAAGATTTCCGCAATTGCTGGTAAGTAGGAAAAGTTTGTTGCTGAAGCATTGAATCCTGCGGAATCAACGCCGCCATTTTATCCAGATACAATTGAGCTAGTCCCAGGTCCTTGCTGAATTGTAGGGTGTTGATCACCTGCCCCAGGCTACTACGGGCTTCGGAATTCCATTGGACAGGCATGCTTTGAAGCACTTTTTTTAAATTGCCCAAAGACTCGTAGTATGCTTCAACCGCTGGCCAATTGCCGTTTTGCCGCAATAATGTTATCAATATTTCCCGCCGATTCCGGAAAGGGATCTTGTATAAAGTATCAGGATAGGCGGTAGGTTGGAATGCACAATAAAAAACAGGTTTATCGAGGCCCATTCGCGCAGAACGACTTCGGTACATCCGTAGTAGTTCCGCCTCACTCTGGGTTGATTGCTCAAACTCCTCGGCGTTGGCATCCTCCACAGGGTCGCCAGGCACCAGTCGACTCAGGCCGAAAGTGAGCATCAGCGCTACCAATAGAGTAGGGGCGAG
>JAIXOO010000179.1 GCA_027486765.1 Saprospiraceae bacterium | reverse complement strand
TACACCATGAACCCCAAATCTAAGCCCGTACAGCTCAAAGTCAACATAGCCACAGATGCCCGCCGCAACAACGAACAAATCGTGCCAGTGAGCGCGGGTGCACGCGACATGGCCGTTTCTTCCAACGGCAAGGAAGTGGCTTTTGTGTTTCGCGGCGAAGTGTTTGTCACCTCAGTGGAAGGTGGTGTGACCAAACGCATCACCAACACGCCCGAGCAGGAACGCAGTGTGAGCTTTTCACCCGACGGCAAAGCCCTGCTCTACTCCTCCGAACGTGGCAACAGTTGGAAAATCTACGAGACCAAAATCAGCCGCAGCGAGGAGCCTTACTTCTACGCCTCTACCCTACTGAAAGAAACGCCGATCATCGAAAACGCCAAGGAGAACTATCAGCCGGAATATTCGCCAGACGGCAAGGAAATTGCCTTCATCGAAGACCGCATGACCCTGAAGGTGTACAATAGCGCCAGCAAACAAACGCGTACCCTGCTCACCGATCAGGAGCTCTTTTCGATGGGCGACAACGATCAATACTTCTCCTGGAGCCCCGATGGCAAATGGATCCTGTTCGACTACAGCGTGCCTGGCGTACCAACCGGGGAAATTGGCATCATCCCGAGCAATGGCAAGGGCAAAGTAGTCAACCTGACCGAAAGTGGCTTCCAGGATTTCCGCCCCAAGTGGATTTTGGGCGGCAAAGCGATGGTTTGGTTCAGCAACCGCGATGGTTTGAAGTCGGTGGCGCAAGGGGGCAACTCACAAGTGGATGCTTACGCCCTGTTTTTCACTCAGGAAGCTTTTGACAAGTACCGCCTGAGCAAAGAAGATGCGGCTTTGGCCAAAGAAATGGAGGAAAAAGCCACGAAAGCCGATACCACCAAAAAGGCTGCCAACAAGGATGTAAAAAAGGACAGCGTAGTACTCGATTTTGATGACCTGGCCTTGCGCAAAGTGAAACTCACCATCCACTCCTCCAACATGGCCGATGTGCTGGTGAGTAAAGACGGTGAAACCTTGTACTACCTGGCGCGTTTTGAGCGGGGCTACAACCTCTGGAGCACCAACCTGCGCACCAAAGAAACCAAAATGTTGATCTCGCTTAACTCCAACGGTGGTGGCTCGATGGTGTGGGACAAGGAACAAAAAAACATCTTCCTGAATACCGATGGTCGCATTGTCAAAATTGATCCAGGTGCTTCCAAACAGGAGAGCATCGGCATAAATGGCGAAATGGTCCTGAACGTAGCCGCCGAACGCGCCTTTATGTTTGAGCACGTGTGGCGCCGCACCAAAAAGACCTTCTACACCGCCAGTTTCCATGGGGTGGATTGGGACAGCTACAAGCCGGATTACCTGCAATTTTTGCCACACGTTGGCAACAACTACGAATTTGCAGAACTGCTTTCCGAGATGTTGGGCGAACTGAACATTTCCCACACGGGCGCTAGCTATGCTTCTTTCAATCCCAATGGCGACCAAACGGCTTCCCTGGGTGCCTTTTACGACCAAAACTACACCGGCGCCGGCGTTCGCATTGAAGAAATTGTCAAAAACGGCCCGCTGGACAAGGCCAGTTTGAACCTGCAAGCCGGAGCCATCATCGAAGCCATCGACGGCGAAAGCATCCTTGCTAACCGCGATCTGGCGCAATACCTGAACCGTAAGGCGGGTAAAAACACCCTGCTGAGTGTACTCGAAGGCACTACCCGCCGGGAACTGATTGTAAAACCAATCTCGACCGGAGAAGAAAATGGGCTACTTTACCGCCGCTGGGTGTTGCGCAACCAGGAGGAAGTGGAAAAACGCTCCAATGGCCAGCTGGGCTATGTACACATCCCCGGCATGAACGACGGTGCCTACCGCACGACTTACGAAGACGTAATGGGCAAATATGCCAACAAAAAGGGCATCGTGATCGATACGCGCTTCAACGGCGGCGGCGACCTGGTGGCCGACCTGGCAACCTTCTTGTCGGGCAAAAAATTCATGGATTATACCACCGATACCCGCAGTATCGGCTACGAACCCAATTTCCGCTGGACCAAACCGAGCATCTCGTTGGTCAACGAAGCGAATTATTCGGACGGCCACTGCTACGCTTTCGCGATGCAAGACCAAAAAATTGGCAAACTGGTGGGCCAGCAGGTGCCGGGCACCTGTACCTTCGCGAGTTGGGAATCGCTGCAAGACAACAGCATCCGTTGGGGTGTGCCACCCGTGGGCGTAAAAGCGATGAACGGGAAATACCTGGAGAATTGGCCGACGGAGCCGGACATCAAGGTGTGGAATGAATATGAGGTGGTGTGGAAAGGCCAGGATCAGCAGCTTGATGCAGCGGTGAAGGCACTGTTGGGTGAACTGAAGTAAGTTAGTTTTTTACTTCAAAACTCGTAAGTCCTGTATTCGGAACTCGTCACTTAGTTGATTTTTCTGAGTTCCGAGTTCCGAATACAGGACTTACGAGTTTTGAAGTCAGGCTTTTTATCCTCTGGCTTTGAACCCAATCGTCTGCCGGTTGAACGCAAACGTGCTCTTGTCCAACTTAAAAGTCTCCAAGTCGTCCAGCGTCAGTAAGTTATTTGGCACATCTTGGCGTGCTTCCAGAGACAAAGCAGCTAAGCGCAAGTTTTGATTCTTGATGGCTTCATTCACGATGTTGCGCACCGTCCGGGCGTTTCCGAAGTATTTGTCACGGCAATCGTAAATGAAGGTCAGGTACTTTTTCAGGTATTCTTCCGCTTCCGGCGTGGGGATCAGCCCACTTTGGTCGAGCATGAACATGGCAATTTCCAGGAGTTCCTGCGGCAGGTAGTCATCGAAGCGCAGCATCTTGTCGAAGCGGCTGTTCAAGCCAGGGTTGGCCTTGAGGAAGGTTTCCATGTTGTCGGTGTAGCCTGCCACGAAGACAAAGAAATGTCCCCGCATGTCTTCCATCCGTTTCAACAAGGTCTGGATTGCTTCGTCGCCAAAGTCACCATGTGCACCGCCTGTTTTGGCAGTCAAGGCGTAGGCTTCGTCGATAAAGAGGACACCTCCCAGCGCTTCTTCGATCTTTTCGTTGGTTTTGATTGCCGTTTGACCTACGTAACCCGCCACCAGTCCTTGTCGGTCGGTTTCCACCATGTGGCCACGCTCGAGCATGCCCAAAGACTTGTAGATTTTGGTCAAAATGCGGGCAACGGTAGTTTTGCCTGTGCCGGGGTTGCCAATCAAAACCGTATGCAAGAAAAAGCTATTCAACACATCTTTACCCGTTTCCCGGTAAAAACGCACCAAACGCACCATTTCCTGGATTTGCGCCTTGATTTTGTCCATGCCAATGAGGCGATTCAGCTCATCGATCGACTCGCGCAACAGCACTTCATCGATCGGGATATTGGGTAATGGTCGACGGGACTTCAGGTCGATGGTCGCAATATCGGCCAATTCGAGCATTTCCAGGTTTTCGCGCGACAAGAGCCTTGGGTCTTCGTTGCGCATGATCCGCAAGCCCAGATTGATCTTGGCTTTTTCGATCAAGTCGTTCACAAAGCGAGCGTTGCCGAAGGTACGGTCCCTTTTGCGGTAGGCGTCGATGATGACTTCGTCCACTTTCTTTTCCGCCTCTTCGCCCAGTTTAACCCCCTTTTGTTTGCAGACAAAACGGGCAATTTGGGAGAGCTCCTGCGGCAGGTAATCGGCAAATTCAAAATTGAACTGGAAACGCGATTTGAGGCCGGGGTTAGAATCCAGGAACTGCTTCATTTCCTTGGGATAACCCGCCACGATGATGGCCAAATCGCCAGCACCGTTGGACATTTCCCGCACCAGGATTTCAATCACTTCCCGGCCAAAATCTTTGGTATCGTCGCTGGAACGCGCCAGGGAATAAGCTTCGTCGATGAACAGGACGCCGCCCCGGGCTTTTTCAATGGCGTCTTTGACTTTGGGCGCGGTTTGGCCGATGTATTCACCGACCAGATCAACCCGATCCACCTCGTGAACGTGCCCTTTGCTGAGCAAGCCCATTTTGCGGTACAAGAGGCCCATCATACCCGCCACGGTGGTTTTGCCCGTGCCCGGATTGCCAATGAAGACCGAATGGACGTTGACGTTTTCTTTTTCATCAAAGCCCCTTTCTTTGCGCAGTTGCAGGAATTTGATGTAATCGGCGTGGTTCCGGACTTGTTGTTTGATGTCGCTGAGGCCAATCAGGTTGTCGAATTGAGCCATAGCCTCGTCAAAACTCTGGCGGTCATCGGGTTGAATGCTGGGTACAATTTGTTGTCCCCGATCGGGCAACCAAACAGGTGAGATGCCTTCAACAAAATCTTCGTCGATCTCAAATGGAATCACTGCAATGAGCCGATCCATAAAGACCAACTCGGCCGTATAACGATCCTTGCGCCAGGAGCCCTTGACATTGGAGCCCCAGCCGGTGGTGATTTTAATGAACTCGTCCTTTTTTTCCACCCGATGCAAACGCACGACTTGCCCCTTCAACTCCCGGGCGTCGTTGTAGAATTTGGCGAATAACTCACATTGCCAGGCTTTGGAAATGTGCTGGTTTTGCAAGACTACTTCGATGTAGATGTAGCGGGTTTCTTCGCCGCTAAAGGACTTGTAATAGACCCGATCCAGCTCTGGAACGTCGTCGTATGGTCCCTCGTACAAACGCAGGGAATTCACTGCGAGGTAGGGATTTTCACCGCGCAAAAAGTCCTGACCAGCGTCTTCAATGTAGAAATATTTGGTACCGACCTTTTCTCCTTCGATCCAGGCCTCCCAATAATAGGTGCCGTTTTTCCAAAAAGAACCTTCGGTTTTGTTGCCCCAACCTTCGCGGATGTACACAACATTGTCGTATTTGCTTACTTTTTTGCGCAGGGGCAAATCACAAATTTCTTTCCGGCCTTTTTTTAAGGAGTAACACTTCAACTCTACGTCGATTTCCCAATCTTCGATGTCGAAGTGCTTGTTGTAAAAAGAGAGTTCTGCGTAGATGTAGGTAGTTTCCAAACGATCAAACACCTGCCGATACTTCTTTTTGTTGTCAGCCAGCCACTCCGTCGAGGCATAAACCTTCAATTCTTTGAATTTATGCCGCTTAAATTCTGGTTTCGAAAATTCTTCCGTCATAACGTCACTCCGGGTTTATTGCAAAACGCAAAATTTATTTAAATTTTTTGTTTTTGCTCTGCTAATATGCTGCTTTTTATACAAAGTTTTTAACTTTCTTGCATCAAAGGGGCGACAAAAAAAAATTTGCCCCACTACAAAGTCATCTAATGTCCCAGCAAGAATTTAAAGTACCCACCTTAGTCCAACACATTCAAGTAGATGGAAGGCCCTATTTTAGCCTAAGACCGCTGTTTTGGCCGGGTCCGATCTCCATTCATCGTCGGTATCAGGAGGCGGTGGCGGGTTTTCGGAAGGAAGTCAGGCATCACCTATCCTCCTACCCCATCAGCCGCCATACGCTGGATCAAACCCTTTGGTTAATTTTCCAGCCGAAACCCTCGTTTCAAAAACGCAAGGTTCAATTTTCTTTTGGCAAACACCAGGTAGATGGATTGTTTTTGGTACTGCAATTCACTGTAAACGACTTACCCATCTTGTATTTGCCTGCTTTTAACAACACCATGCAACTCTTGGCTACAGAAGAAACACCAATTGGTGACGTGGAGTTGGAAAAGGTGATCAAAAAGTTATTGCAGAAAGAACGAGAATACCAGGGGGGAGAGTTCCAGCCTGAGGAATATTATGCCAATCGACGCGATTATTTGGTAGATGTTGCGGTCAAACTCGATCTAAAAGCTGGCCCCAACCGCTTTGAAGACGTTCAGGATAGCAATCCTTTTTTCCGTTTTTTCCAGGAAACTGAATTTGATGGTGCAGAGGAAGCGGCCAAAACGGGCAACGACCTCAATGAAAGTTTCCCCCATGCCTTACAACAAACTTTTTTCCGCGACGAACTGGCCACAGAAATACACGACCTGATGTACCAGCGCGAGCCTATCCCCTTTGTATTGGTAGGTGAAGAAGGGGTTGGCAGGCACAATTTGATTTCCAATGCCGTGCACCGCTACCTATCCCAGCGTTCAGATGATGAAAAAGAGCTGCCTGTCAGCGTCTGGAACCTCGACCCCAACCGCATCATCAGCGGCATGTCGATTGTGGGGCAATGGCAAAAACGCACTGAAGCCATCATTCAATACCTGATCAAACCCAATCCAGGTCATAAATTATTGATCGACAACCCCGTGGCACTATTGCGCATTGGTAAATCGGGGCAAAACTCCATGACCTTAAGTGATGTGCTCAAACCCTACCTAGAAAAACGTAGCCTGCAAAGCATCCTCATTGCCACGCCCCAGGAATGGCAATTGATTCAGGAAAAAGACCGTGCTTTTAGCGATTTGTTTCAGGTAATCCGGGTATATGAGCCGGATCCTTCCACGGCATTGAAAATCATTTTGGAACAACGCAAAATTCTGGAACAAGAAAACGGTCTGCGCATTTCCATCTCGGCCCTCAGCCAGTTGATGTACGTGCACCGCATTTTTCAGTCCAATAAGGCGCTGCCGGGCGCAGTCATCCGCCTCTTGCGGCAAATGGCGATCAAACACCGCTACGGTTACGTCGATGCCCAAAATGTGCGCGAAGAGTTCGGGATGGTCAGTGGCTTGCGGGAGGAAATATTTAGTTCAGGACATTGGTTTGAAAAAAACGAGGTCCTCAATGGCCTGCAACGCGAGTTGATCGGCCAACAAGAGGCAGCCCTGGCGCTGAACAACGTGATTCAGCTGTACAAAGCCAAATTGAACAATCCCCGCAGACCAATCAGTTCGCTGATGTTCATCGGACCAACCGGGGTAGGTAAAACGCATGCCGCGAAAATCCTGACCCGCTACCTGACTGGCACGGAAGAGGCCTTGGTGCGTTTTGACATGAACGAATACCTCGACCCCTACGCCATCGATCGGCTCATCGGGGACGAATACAATCCAGAGGGGCAATTAACGGGGAAAATTCGCTATCGCCCCTTCAGTGTCTTGTTGTTGGATGAGATCGAAAAAGCGCACCCTAAGGTACACGACCTCTTTTTGCAACTGTTGGACGATGGTCGTTTGACCGATCGGCTCGGGCGCACTGTGGATTTTACCAATTGCATCATCATCATGACTTCCAATGTGGGTGCCGATGACAATCGTTTCCGCATTACCTTGACCAATGATCCTCAGCATCAGGGACAGGCCCAGGTGTACCGCAGCGCCTTGGAAAAACAATTCCGCCCCGAGTTTGTCAACCGGATTGAACAAATCGTCAT
>JAIXOO010000163.1 GCA_027486765.1 Saprospiraceae bacterium | reverse complement strand
TTTCACGAAAAAATCAACCGCGTAGCGGTGGACCCGTTTATAGTTTTGGACGTACCCCCACAGATTTAAGCCGCGCTAGCGGCGGCCACCTTTTAATTAACGATTTTGTGGGTAATCGATAGGTCTTAGATGGTTCAATTAAAAATGGCTAATTCTCTCCCATCACGCCGTAGGCGGGATTAAAATCCGTTTTTATCCGTTCCATCCGTTTTCCAATCCTGCCGCTTTGGCCTGCCCTTTATCTCCCCTAAAAACCCCAAACCCAACGCATCCATTCGTCATTCGAAAAATTCGTCACTCCCCTTGCTTCCCCGCCCATAAAAGCTTAATATAGCAGCCAATTATAAAAGCTGACACCAAGTCATGGCCGCAAAAGACTTTTATCACAATAAACTCAAAAATGCACTCATCAAAGAGGGCTGGCTCATTACCCATGATCCATACATCTTTGATTATCTTTGATCACGACAATGAAACCATCGAATCATGGATAAATTAAGCACTTACAGCAATTACGTAGTCGAGTTATTGGAAACCTACCTCCACCCTGGTTTGGAATCACCCATTCACGAACACCTGGTGATCGATCGGGAACACCACCATTACCAGTTTTTGCGTGAGGGCTGGGTAGATAAAAATACCTTCCAGATGGGTATAGTGCTCCATTTCCAGATCAAAGCCGATGGTAAAATCTGGATTTTGGCTAATTGGACCGAAGATGATGTCGCCGGTGAACTCGTGGAACGTGGGGTACTAAAACAGGATATCGTACTGGCCTTCCAACCGGAGTCGGTACGGAAGTTAAGCGGTTATGCAGCAGCGTGAAGATAAAATCCACTACAAAGCCATCCTTTCTTCTTACCTGGAAGAACTGGCAGTACAATACAATTCCCAGCCCAATCACCACCTGGAATATCAGGCATTGATAGATACCGAACGTGGTCACTTTCAATTGCTGAAACTAGGTTGGTACAATCGCCAATACATCTACACCGTACTTGTACACTTTGACGTCAAAGTAGATGGAAAAGTTTGGATTCAACTCAATGATACCGAAATGCTTGTGGCCGATGAGATCGTTGACCGCGGAATTGCAAAAGAAGATGTGGTGTTAGGCTACAAACCTGATTATATGCGCCCGTTTACGGGGTTTGCGGCAGCGTGAGGATAAACGCCAGATACAACGCACCCCATTCGTCATTCGCCAACATTCGTCATTCGAAAAATTCGTCCCTTCACGTGCCCCACTGCTCGGTGTTACGGCTTGATTTGCTTTTTCAGCTCTTCAATTTGCCTTTGCAATTCAAGGTTTTTCTGAATCTCTTCTTCTGCGCGTTTCTTCTCTTCAATCAGTAACTTGTCTTTCTCGGCAATAATTTCTTCCTTCTCCGCGATGATCTCTTCCTTCTCCGCGATGATTTCATCCTTTTTTCTCATCTCTCGATCAAAAATTCGATCCAATTCATCCTCGACATCCATCAAGTCCCGAATCTCTTCACTGGCAATGGCTCTCCCCAAACGATCTACCATTTTTTTGACCAAGGGATCACCCGTATCTCCCTGAAAATCCAGTTGATGCTTGTCACTTGTGCTTTGATAGATCGGACTGAAAATGTGCAGTACGCGCTCCAGTTTGTTGCGGGCTGCTTTGGCCAACTTACGCACTTGAATCAAATAAGAATCATGAGTCAACAACTCAACGAAATCCTCTTTGATGTCCAGGATTTCCTGGGTCACTACGTCGCGGTACTCTCGACTGATTTTTACCACTCCCGACTGAATGCTGTTTAAGGGAAATCCTAAAAAGTAGATCGTGATGATGGGCAATGGGAGTTTTTCAGGCTCTCCTTTATCATAGAGTGGGTTGGCAATGATCATACCTGGTTTTTTGTTTGATTTCTATCGAAAGGTAAACTATTTTGGGGGATTTCGCTTCCTTTGCGCTCTTTTTATTTTTGATCCGGGATGTTACAACTATTCACTTCGAGCAACAATTCATCTCTCATCACTCCCCAAAACACGCCCCATTCATCACTCGAAAAATTCGTCATTGCAACTTATCCTGAAATGATTTAATTTGCGGTTTCAATTTTTTTTGATGGCAAAAGACTTTTTTCACAATACGGTCAAAGAAGCGTTAGAAAAAGACGGATGGACCATTACTCACGATCCTTATGAACTGCGTATGGAAGCCTTACATCTCTTTGAGGCCAAGATGCAAATTGACTTAGGCGCGGAACGATTGATCGCGGCGGAGAAAGGCCATGAGAAGATAGCTGTTGAGGTAAAAAGCCTTTTAGGTCCTTCACTCATTTACGATTTACACAATCTTGTCGGTCAATTTATCGATTATCAAATTGGCTTAGAAGCCCAAGAACCTGAAAGGGTCCTGTTCGTTGCTGTACCTAAAATTCAATACGAAAGGCTAGCTGACCAAGAACTTTTTAAACGTATTGTTAATCGTGCTGGCTTGAAAGTAATTGTTTTTGAACCTGATGCAAAAGTTGTAACGAAATGGCAAAAATGAAAACATACGAGCAAATTATCCTGGAAGTACTCAACGCTGAAAAAATCGAAAGGAGTACCGATCAGGTTCAAGACTTGGTACTTGCCGACAAAGAAAGCCACCACTATCAATTGTTGCGAACTGGCTGGGAAACGAATGAATATTTTGTCAACAAAATAATTTTTCATTTTCACCTGAGTGACAATGGGAAAATCTGGCTTTTGGCCAACAATACGGATATCCCCGTCACCGACGAACTGATCAAACGAGGAGTGCCCATTTCTGATATCGTGCTAGGTTTTCATCCTGAAAAATACCGGGCTTACTCGGGGTTTGCAGTGCATTAAATGGATTCAATAAATCAACATAAAACCATCGTACTGGACTACCTTCAAGAAGTAGCCAACCTTACTCCGTCTGAGCTAACCGAGACAATCGTCGATGAGCAGCACAACCAGTACTTGCTGTATAGCAACTATTGGGACGAAAATCAAAGACGCTACGGTTGCTTCTTGCACATCCAGATCAAACCCGATGGTAAAGTATGGATTCAACACGATGGCACTGATCTATCCGTAGCCCAGCAACTGGTAGAGCGGGGTATCCCCAAAAACCAAATTGTGCTCGGTTTTAGAGCGCCTTTTTATCGGCAAATGAGCGATTTTGCAGTGGCTTGAGCATTCATCACTCATCACTCCCTCCCCCTTGCTTCCCTGCCCACAAAAACTTAATATAGCAGCCAAATCCACGTCATGCCCACCTCACTCCACATCAACCTCAATGCCTTAGACGAGTCCTTCATCGAAGAACTGCGGCAACGT
>JAIXOO010000154.1 GCA_027486765.1 Saprospiraceae bacterium | reverse complement strand
CCGCCGTCGGTCGTGCGGTATACGCCCCGTTCGGGGTTGGGGCCAAAGGGGTTGCCCAGCGCTGCCACAAAAGCCACATCGGGATTGTGGGGGTGTACTTCTATTTTGCCAACCATCCCGGATTTGGGCAAGCCGATGAAATCCCAGGTTTTGCCCTTGTCGCTGCTTTTGTAGACCCCAACTCCTGCCGAGATATTCCCCCGTGGACAGGCCGAACCGGTACCCACATAAATGACGGAAGGATCGGAAGGGGCCACCGCAATCGCTCCAATGGAGCCACATTTGATCTGGCCATCGGACAAATTTTCCCAGGTATTGCCAGCGTCGTTGCTGCGCCAAACTCCGCCACCCGTTGCACCCAAGTAAAAGGTGAAGGGCTCTTGGCGGACCCCAGTAGTAGCCGTCGCTCGGCCACCCCGGCTCGGGCCTACGTGTCGGTATTTCAAATCCGCCAACAAATCGGGCTGAATGATGGCATTGGGATCTTTAGTGGTTTGGGCGAGGGCCAAAAAAGCATGGCTCATGAACACCATGGACAGAAAAAAATTCCGCATGTTTTTTTGCTGGGAAGATAGCGATTTCTGCATTTTGTCGACTAAAAACATGCATTGATAATTTTGATCAAAAAATCGTGATAATATTTTGTCTTAAACTCTTTTTAAAAAATAAAATTCATTGCTTACCTTAGTGTGGTAAATACATTATCGGTATTTTTTCCATGAACCCATCAACGCTTAAACGCTACCCAATTCTGCCATTTTCAAAGTCTTAAACATATGTTGAACAGATTTCTATCCTTGTGCGTAATCCTTGCAGCTTTTGCAGTGGGTACTGCTTTTGTGCTGAAAAAAGAAAAAGCTACGCCTGCAGCTGCTTTAAATACCTTGACTGCCGAAGAAAAAGCAGCGGGCTGGATGTTGCTTTTTGACGGCAAAACGACAAAAGGCTGGCGCAATTACAACAAACAAACCATCGGTGAGCGCTGGAAAGTAGCCGACGGAGTGCTATACCTGGACGTGTCCAACAAAAATGCCGACGGCTTTCAGGTAGGTGGCGGTGGCGACATCATCACTGAGGCTGAATACGAAAACTACGAATTGCGCATCGAGTGGAAAATTGCCAAATGTGGCAACAGTGGCATTATTTATCACATTCATGAAGATGCACAAATCCGCTACCCCTGGCAGACCGGGCTGGAATATCAACTCATTGATGATACTTGCCATCCCGATGCCAAATTTGAAAAACGGCGCGCTTCCAGCCTTTACGATTTGGTGATGGCAGTGCCAGTGGTAGTGAAACCTGCCGAAGAGTGGAACAAAACCCGCCTGGTGTGCAAAGGGGATCAGGTGGAGCATTGGCTAAACAACAAAAAAGTGGTTTCGGTAACCATGGGTTCCCCTGAGTGGAAGCAAATGTTACCCAACAGCAAGTGGAAAGACCACCCTAAGTTTGGTACTTTCCGCAAAGGAAATATTGGTCTGCAAGACCACGGTGATGGAATTTCCTTCCGCAACATCAAACTGCGGAAACTATAAACGGACTTGACACAAGTCTAAAACAAACAACATTCAACAGACACTTTTAACTCGGTCTTGCTATGAACAACAAATCACGACTTTTTTACGGCAGTTGTTTTGCCCTTATCACGACGGCCTTGTCTTTTAGCATCAGGGCGGGTATTTTACCCCAACTTGGCGAAGAGCTTGGTTTGTCAGCTGAACAATTGGGATACATTAACTCCATGTGGTTTCTCGGATTTCCAATTTCAATGGTAATCGGTGGATTAATTTATCACACAGTTGGAGGCAAGCGCATTATGCAGTTTGCTTTTTTGGCGCATGCAATCGGTATTATTTTGACTATTTATTCCGGCAGCTATGTTGGATTGCTTATTTCCACTTTGCTCATTGGGATAGGAAATGGATGCACGGAAGCGGCTTGTAATCCGATGATTGCAGACGCTTTTGAAGGCAACACCATGAGCAAAATGTTGAATCGTTTTCACATGTGGTTTCCCGGCGGTATCGTCATCGGTAGCTTGGTTTCAAAATTCATGACTGATGCCGGTTTTGGTTGGGAGGCGCAAATCTGGGTTATTTTACTTCCTACTCTGGTCTATGCTTACTTGTTCTATGGCCAAGATTGGCCGGCAGCTAAAACCAAGGAAGAGGCTAGTTTGTCCATGAACCTTAAAGCGATGTTTTCGCCATTGTTCATTTTTATGATGGTTTGTATGGCGTTAACCGCAATATCGGAGTTTGGCCCGCAACAGTGGTCGAGTTTGATATTGGCAAAGAGTGGCGCTCAACCCATGTTGATTCTGGCCTTGGTTACTGGTTTGATGGCGGTATGTAGGTATTTTGGCGGAGAAGTGGTTCACAAATTTGATCAGACCGGGGTACTTCTTGGGTCTGCCGTTCTTGCTACCATTGGAGTATTTCTTTTCAGTACACAAACCGGAGCAATGGCCTATGTGGCTGCAATTTTCTTCGCATTTGGGGTAGCTTATTTCTGGCCCAATATGATTGGATTTATTGCAGACAAAATACCAGCCAGTGGTGCCCTGGGGATGTCGATTATCGGTGCAGTCGGAATGTTCTCCACATCCATTTTTCAGCCCATTATTGGGCGTTGGATTGATTCCGATAAGAAAGCTGCTGCTGCAACCGGACTTACTGGTGATGAACTGGAATTGGTAGCTGGTCAGGCTACTTTGGGGACCATGGTCTTATTCCCGGGTATATTGATTGTGCTGTTTACCATTCTGTTTTTCTGGGTTAAAAAAGGAAAAAGCTAAATAGGCTTAAATGAATACTTGTTTTTATTGATCTTAACATCAGTCTTTTTTCAGCTTCTATAGCTTACAACATCGCAAGTCCCACAAAAAAATCGTGGGTTAATTAAGCCTGGGGTGCGGCAACCCATGAATTTATTCGTGGGCTAAGTGCTCCAGGCTTATCTTTATCCAAAATTTTAACACCTACGGATCATGAAACGCAAAATAAGAATGGGCATGGTAGGGGGTGGCCGTGGTGCCTTCATCGGAGGAGTACACCGGATCGGCGCCGCTATCGATGGTCATATCGAACTGGTATGTGGTGCTTTTAGCAGTGACCCTGAGCGCTCTCGTTTATCGGGCGAAGACCTGTACGTACCCGCCAACCGGGTATACGGCAGCTACCAGGAAATGATTGAAAAAGAAAAGTTGTTGCCCGAGGGTGAGCGGATGGATTTTGTATCTATCGTAACCCCCAATCACGTGCATTTCGGCCCGGCAAAAATGGCACTGGAAAATGGTTTTCATGTGGTTTGTGACAAACCCCTTGCCTTTACCATGGAAGAGGCGTTGGAACTGGAAGCCCTGGTAGAAAAAACGGGACTCATTTTTGCGCTCACCCACAACTACACCGGCTACCCGATGGTGAAACAAGCCCGGGCAATGCTGCGCAACGGGGAATTGGGCAAAATCCGAAAAGTAGTGGTGGAATATCCCCAAGGCTGGCTTTCCCGCAAGGAAGAAGATACCAATTACAAGCAAGCCATCTGGCGCACCGACCCTACACAGTCGGGCATCGCTGGTGCCATGGGTGACATTGGTACCCATGCTGAAAACCTGGCCGAATACATCACGGGCTTACAAATCACCGAAATGTGTGCCGACATCAGCACCTTTGTGGAAGGCCGTAAACTGGATGACGACGGCAACGTGCTCCTGCACTTTGACAATGGGGCCAAAGGTATTCTGCATGCCAGCCAAATCTCGGCAGGGGAAGAAAATGGCCTGAACATTCGGGTCTATGGCGAAACGGGCGGCTTGTACTGGCGTCAGGAAGAGCCGAACACCCTATTGGTAAGTCGCCTGGACAAACCCAAAGAAATTTACCGCCCCAAAATCACGCCACTCAGCCCCGAAGCGAATGCCCACATCCGAGTACCTGCGGGCCACCCGGAAGGTTACCTGGAGGCTTTTGCCAACATTTACCGCAACTTTGCCCTGGCTGTGCAAGCACGTATGGCCGGCGAGGCACCTGATCCACTACTCGATTTCCCATCGGTAAAGGACGGTGTGCGCGGCATGCGCTTTATTGAAAAAGTCATTGAATCTGGAAAGTCCACTGCGAAGTGGGTGAAATTTTAATATGAGGTTTAGGAGGTTGAGGGAGGTTGAGGCTACCGCGAGCGGCAATCACCGAGTTAAACCGAAGTAAGTCGAGGTATAAGTCGCTCGCGGTAGCCTCAACCTTCTCAACCTTCTCAACCTCCCTCAACCATATGCGTGCCATCATCTTCGCCGCTGGTCTCGGTACCCGGCTTCGTCCCATCACCAACAGCATCCCCAAGGCATTGGT
>JAIXOO010000081.1 GCA_027486765.1 Saprospiraceae bacterium | reverse complement strand
CGTTCACCCAATGTAGATGATGTCGGTAAAGTATATGATTCTACACCAGGATCGGTGGTTATTCCCAACCCGGACCTCGAGGCAGAATACGCCTATAATTTCGAATTGGGTATTGCCAAAGTGTTCGGAGAGGTCCTGAAAATTGACCTAACCGGCTTTTACACCACTTTGGAAAATGCGATGGTGCGGAGGAATTATACCCTCAATGGACAAAGCCAAATCGATTACAATGGAATGTTAAGCCAAGTGCAAGCCATCCAAAATGCAGCTACGGCCAATGTGATTGGTTTGCAGGCGGGTCTGGAATTTAAAATTGCAAAGGGTTTGTCCTTCTCCTCCCAGTTCAACCTGCAAGATGGGGAAGAAGAATTGGACAATGGTGAAAAAAGTCCCTCGCGGCATGCTGCACCCTGGTTTGGCATTTCCCGGCTGACGCTTATCACAAGTGGCCTCAATTTGCAATTTTATGCTCAATACAGCGGTGAAGTGAGTTACGAGAAACTATCAGAAGAGGGCAGAGCTACCGATTACATTTATGCCATTGACACGAATGGTAAACCTTACTCACCGAGTTGGTATACCTTTAATTTTAAGGCATTGTATCCGATTAGTGAGCGGTTTACGGTTACGGCTGGGGTGGAAAACCTCACGGATCAGCGGTATCGGCCGTATAGTTCGGGGATTGTGGCGCCGGGGCGGAATTTGATTTTGGCGCTGAGTTTGCATTGGTGATCGATCGTAGGGGCAGCCCTTGCGGCTGCCCCATAACACGTGGGCGACCACAAGGGCTGCCCCATAGCACGTGGGGCGACCGCAAGGGCTGCCCCATAGCACGTGGGGCGACCGCAAGGGTCGCCCCTACACCAACATATCGGGGGTGGTGTCCATGGTCACCCGTACCCGACTGTTCAAACGGATCTTCATGCCCACCATTTTTGGCAATTCATACTCAAAAAAGAAGCTGAAGGCCTGCAATTTGCCTTCGTAGAAATTTTTGTCCCCCTCAGCTGGGTTTTGAGCAAGCCCTTTTTCTGCTGCGATTGCCTGTTTCAGCCACATCCAGGCAATGATCATGGTACTGAAATATTCCAGGTACAAGGTCGCGTCGGCCAGAAAAACCTCTGGACTTTCTGTCTGGGCCAATTGGAACAGATTCAAGGTGGTTTCTTGCAAACTCGCCCCCGTTTTCATCAGTTGTTCTGCATAGGGTTTCAACCTTGCGCTGGGTAGCGCCGCTTCGATCACACTTTGCATCTCTTTGCTCAACAATTGCAGCCCCTTGCCATTTTCCATGGTCAGTTTGCGACCCAGCAAGTCCATGCCGTGGATGGTGGTCGTACCTTCGTAAATGGAGTTGACCCGGATGTCGCGGTAGTGCTGTTCCAGGGGGAAATCGTCGGTGTAACCCGCGCCACCCAATACCTGCATCCCTTGACTGACCGATTGTACGCCCATTTCAGAGGGATAGGATTTGGCGATAGGGGTCAACAATTCCAGCAACAAATGGGCATTGCTGGCTTCTTCACCTTGGGCGCGATGGGCCAGGTCGCCGTACAAACTACATTGTAAAAGCAAAGCAATGCTGCCTTCGGTAATGGCCTTTTGGAACAACAGCATCCGACGTACGTCAGCGTGCTCGATGATCAGTACTGGTGGCTGGCTAATGTCTTTATTGGATGGGTGCCTACCTTGTGGGCGTTCATGTGCGTATTTCAAGGAAGCGTAATAAGCCGCGGAAGCGGTCGCCGCAGCCACCATTCCCGTGCCAATCCGGGCTTCATTCATCATCTGGAACATGTAGCGCAATCCCTGATTGGGCTGCCCTACGAGATAAGCCCGACAATCGTCTTGCTGTTCTCCGAGCATGAGGTGGGCGGCAACGTAACCCTTTTGGCCCATTTTGCCATAAATGCCTGCCGTGGTCACATCGTTAAAAACCAATTGCCCATTTTCCGGGCGGTATTTGGGTACTACAAACAGTGAAATACCTTTGGTGCCCGCTGGCGCGCCCTTGATTCGGGCCAGGAGCAGGTGCACCACATTGTCCACTGCATTGTGATCACCACCGGAAATGTAGATTTTTTGGCCTTTGATGGTATAATATTCGCCATCGTTGACAGGATCAGCACTGGCACTGAGGTCTGACAAGGAACTTCCCGCCTGCGGTTCAGTCATGGCCATGGTACCTTGCCATTGGCCACTGTAAAGCTGGGGAATATACGCTTCGTTCAACGCGGCTGATCCAAAAGTGCGAATCAAATTGGCTGCACCGGTGGTAAGAAAAGCATTACAGGCAATGTTGGCATTGGCCGCGTGGAAAATGAGCGTAGCTGCGTTGAGTATGGTGTAGGGCATCTGCTGGCCACCCACCTCAAAATCTTCGTGGGCATTGATCCAGCCCCCTTCGGCCAGCGCCTGAATGGCGGGCTTCATACAAGGATGTACATGTACTACGCCGTCTTCGTAACGTGCTTTCTCCTTGTCCATGACGCGGTAAAAAGGAAAGAGGTATTGGTCACCAATTTGTTTGGCGGCTTCCAGCGTCATGTCAATGGCCTCGCGGTCGTATGCCTCAAAGTGTTCAATTTTTTGGAGCTGGGTGACGTCGAGTACTTCATAAAGCATGAAGCGGAGGTTGCGGGAACTGATGTATTGTTCAAGCATGGTGCGATTATTTGACCAATAGCGAATTTTCGCTAATTAGCCGCAAGATATTGCACTTGAAATTAAATGCTTGAAAAATATTTTACTCAGTTAAAAAAATCTCATGAATTTTTATCTTAAAAATTCACTTTACTAAGCTACAGACCCCTTCTGGCAACTCCAACTCCCCGAAATGCACCCTGATCCGGCCATTTTTACTCATGGTGTAAAATTTCCCAAAGCCCAGGGAATCAGGGCTCAGCCGAATGCTTTGAAATTCTTGTAATTCCCGTCCATACTGGATTTTAAAATCGTAGCGCTCACCCAAACGCAGTGGTAAATTGGCCAGCAAAGTCCCAGCGTTGAGGTCACCCAGTTTTTTATATGGCATTTCCATTCCCGTGTTGCAAGCACTGCGGTAAAAAATGGGTAGGCTGGGGCGGATGGCTGGCTGGTAAGTGCCTGCACAAGTGGCATTTAGACTTAGGTCAACACTGGATAAAATGCTGCCGTTGCTAGGGCGTACGCGCAATAAAGCTCCCTGGTTCAATACCTCACAAACCGGAAAACTGCGGGTACTGCTGCGCAACTGACAGCCTTCCTCGTAGTAAAAAATGAACTGGGCCTGGGTTCCGTAAAAACCACCTGGTGTGAATAGCGGATTCCGTG
>JAIXOO010000234.1 GCA_027486765.1 Saprospiraceae bacterium | reverse complement strand
TACCAATCCAGGGCCGTGGTACCATTGCGTCCGGTTTGGTAACCGATGGCGGTAGTCAGGCGGGTTTTTTCCTGGATTTGCCAGTCGTGGCGCAATACGGCCAGCGGCTGGTGGGTGTTTTGTACCCGGGCATTGCGTTTTTCACCTTCCTGGTAGCCCCAAAAAGAGTTGTAATAATTGCTGCCTGCCAGGTCGTACATTTCCTTGGTAGCAGGCGCGCTGCGGCCTCTTTTTACAGGTGAACCCAGGGCAGTAAAGCTGAGGAAGTGATTGTCGTTCAATTTTTTTTCTACCCCAACAAAATAGGCATTGGCGTCGTAAAAAGTACCGTCGATGTAGCCTTCCTGCGCCCAACGGCGGGATGCAGATACTGTAAATGCCCAGCCGCTAGCCGTAAGGCCCGTGCTGTAGGTAGCCATGACCCGGTTGCGGTAAGCGCGGTTGGACGCTGCGTAGGAAACCCGCAATTGTGGGCGGTGGTGTGAAGCCCGCACATCCAGAGCGGTAATGCCACCCAAACCACCAAAACCGTTGGCATTAGGAGCCAATCCCACCGAGGCAGTACGGCTGCGTACCACGTCGTTGAGGCCACTCCAGAGGTTCCAACCTGGGAAACCCGTTTCCACGTCGTTGATGGGAATACCGTTGAAAAACAGTTCGTTGTGCTGGCCATCGTAACCGCGCATGCGGAAGTTGGTGAAGCTGAACTGGAAGGAGGCGGCGCTGACAAACACGTCATTCGACGCGGTCAACAAACCAGATACGTTTTGGTCGCCGTCGCTGTCCAGGTCGTTTTCGCTGAGGGTCACGACGGGCACAAACTCTTCGGCGGAAAGGGCATCGGTACCTTCACGGCTTTCCAATTTGACTGTACCGAGGTTGACCCGGTTGCGGCCTTGAGGTTGGACGGTGATTTGTTTTTCCTGAAAGCCAGATTTAAAGACCGTAATGACCAGTTCGTTGGACTGGCCGATGTTGGCTTTAAAATCCACAAAACCTTCAGCATTGCTAAAAAAGGTCAGGGTAGGGAGGCGGATTTCAACGCCGGAGAGCCCTTTGCCCGTCTGTGCATCCAGAATTTGTCCGTTGACTTGTACTTCTTGAGCGAAGGCTCCGAGTGGGAAGAACAACAGCAGTAACAAGCGGATGAAACCACGCTTGGCAGCTTTGTGCATGTGAGTGTTTTTTTAACTTTTATTTTACCGGTTAAAGCACGGATTTCCACAATTGTGCATTTCCTTTGCAAAAGTAATAAAACGACCAAAACATGAGGGCCACGGTGTCATTTCCTAGCGTTATTTTAGCATTAATTTTTTGTACAGTTGCAAATCTGTCGATTTGGGGGCAAGATCGCTACCGCATCGCGGCGATCGGCTTTTACAATGTGGAGAACTTATTTGATCTGGAAAATGATGCCACCATCAATGATGAAGATTTTCTCCCCACGGGCTCCTACCTCTGGAACGCAGAGAAGTACAAGGAGAAAATGAGCCACATCGGACGGGTCATTTCTGAACTGGGTACCGAAAAAACACCCGATGGCGTGGCTATTTTAGGCGTTTCCGAAGTAGAAAACCGCAAAGTGCTGGAAGATTTGGTGAAAGAGCCCCAAATTGCCAGCCGCAATTACCAGATTGTACACTACGACTCTCCCGACGAACGCGGCATCGATGTCGCATTGCTCTACAACCCCAAATATTTCAAGGTATCGGCGAGTAAGTCCTTGCCTGTCCTCATTTACGGAGAAGACAAGCAGCGCAATTTTACCCGCGATGTATTGCTGGTAAGTGGCGTGTTTGACGGTGAACCCATCCACGTGATGGTCAACCATTGGCCCTCGCGCAGTGGGGGTGAAAAAGTATCGGATCCCTGGCGGGTAGCGGCGGCGGCGGTGTGCAAAAAGGCCTGCGACTCCTTGTTGAAAGCCGATCCCAAGGCTAAATTTGTCATCATGGGCGACCTCAACGACGACCCTGTCAACAACAGTGTCAAAGAGGTTTTGCGGGCAAAAAAGGAAAAAGAAGAAGTGCGCAAAGGAGATACTTTTAATCCTTTTTACAACCTGTACAAAAAAGGGCTAGGCACCCTGGCCTACCGCGATGCCTGGAGTTTGTTCGATCAAATTATCCTGTCTCCGGCCTGGATTCAACCTGAAGTAGGCGGTTACCAATATTTTCAGGCCAATGTCCATGGCCCCAATTACATGCGCCAACAGAGCGGTCAGTTCAAGGGTTATCCTTTTCGGGCGTATGTGGGTGCTACGTACGTTGGTGGGTATAGCGACCATTTTCCGACTTATTTTTATTTGGTGAAGAAAATTTGAATGGGATTTAAATATTCTACACTGAATGGGGTATTTGTTACAAATCCAAGGT
Organism: Saprospiraceae bacterium; assembly: GCA_027486765.1. Lineage (GTDB taxonomy): Bacteria > Bacteroidota > Bacteroidia > Chitinophagales > Saprospiraceae > Haliscomenobacter. The sequence goes on along the minus strand of JAIXOO010000234.1, from coordinate 7,581 downwards.
TAAGTTTTTGTTTTTTCGGAAATTAAGTGATTGTAATTTGCCCGGTTTTTGGAATGGGAGTGGTACATTTGTGTGACGACCTTTTGTATTCAATATGGACAAATCACAATCTCTCATGAAAAGAGCTCTATTCCTTTCATTGTTCTTGATATATTCCTATCTAGGGTTCGCTGCCCTTACTGCTGGGGACATTGCAATCGTACAATACAATTCAGACACCAATAAAGATTTCAAATTTGTAGCTTTAGTTGAAATTCCTGAAGGGGAGATCATTAAGTTTACGGACAATGGTTGGATTGCAACAACCTCAAGCTTCAGAACTGGTGAAGGTGTGATTACCTGGACTGCACCCGTCGGAGGTATTGCTGCGGGAACAGTTGTCTCAATTGTAACCACCAGTGCAACCTCAACAGCCTCAGTTGGAACCGTTTCAGATGCTGGAGATGTCAATTTTTCTACTAGCGGGGATCAACTTATTGCCTATCAAGGAGCTGATGCATCTCCGACTTTCATCACTGCGCTCAATAATGATGGAGCAGGTGTGTGGCAGACTGATGCAACCAGTACGAATAACTCGGCAATACCAACTGGGTTAACGAATGGAACCAATGCAATTGCCTTGACTGAGGTAGATAATGCCAAATACAATGGCATTACTTCGGGAAGCAAGGCAACTTTGCTTGCGGCCTTAATGAACGCTTCTAACTGGATGGTTGATGACGTAGCCAATCAAACTTTCTCTGGAACATTTACCGTTTTTTCCAATTTAAGTATCAACGACGTTACCCTCAATGAAGGCAACTCCGGCACCACCAACTTCAACTTCACTGTATCTCTTTCCGCTCCCGCTCCAACAGGTGGTGTCACCTTTGACATTGCTACAGCAGATAATACGGCTACAACAGGGAATAATGACTATACAGGTAAAAGCTTTACTAGCCAAATCATCTCCGCAGGCTCTATTACCTATAGCTTTACCGTATTGATCAATGGAGATACAGACGTTGAACCCGATGAAACTTTTTTTGTCAACGTCACCAATGTTACTGGAGCAACGCTGACCGATGGCCAAGGACAAGGCATCATCACTAATGACGATACCTGCCCTACTCCCACCATCACAGTAACTGAAGGCGCAGGCACCCAAAACGACGGCACCATCTGCCCTGCTAACCCGGTGACCTTAGCTACTTCTGGTGGGGGCACTTATGCCTGGAGTACAGGAGCTAACACCTCCTCGATTGCAGTGGCACCCTCGATCACGACAACGTATACGGTTACGGTAACCAATGGAAGCTGTGTGGGTACCGCCCAGCAAATCATCACGGTTATACCCCGCCCAACCGCATTTAATGTGACGGGTGGAGGAACCTATTGCGGTGTTGGCAGCGGCGTGGTAATTGGGTTGAGTAGCTCAGAGACAGGCGTGAATTATTTATTGTATCGGGGTGCTACATTTATAGCTACCGTCTCTGGTACGGGTAACCCTCTGTCATTTGGCCCGCAAACCGTAGTCGGCACCTATGACGTATATGCCGCCCGGGTTGGTTATTGTCTGTATCGCATGACTGGCAATGCAGTTGTGTCAGATGATTGCGCCTGCGAAGCTCCACCTTCTGTCAATTTCACCCCTCTTAATAGTGTTTCTTGTAATGGGGCCACAGTAAGCATCGGATATACGGTAGCAAATGGCCCCGCGATAATCAATACTACCGGGTTTTTGGGCACCTTTTCCCAGACTACCCTTAATAACGGAACCGGTACCTTTACTTATACCCCTACTCAGGCAGAGATTGGCTCGAACCTGACTATTTTTGCCAGCATTGCCGATCCTGATGCAGATGGGCCTTGTGAAGGGGATACGGCTTCGGCAAACATTGCAGTCAATCCACTTACGGAGCCTACGTTTTCCCCTGCGGGCGCTTTTTGCGAAGGAGTTGTACCTACTACCTTGCCGACCAGTTCGAATAACGGAATAGCGGGAACTTGGGATCCCAGTAGCATCAGTACCAGCACTCCTGGCACCTATACTTTTATTTTTACTCCAAATTCCGGGCAATGTGCCGATACGGCCAACATCAAAGTGACCGTGAACCCCAAAGTAGAACCTGTCGTATCGGGAATCAAGCTTAGCTATTGCCAGGGTGAAACGGCAGATGTTTTACCTGATGAATTAGCCAATAACATAGATGGCACCTGGAGCCCAGCTACGGTAAATACTTCCACTCCGGGCACAACTACCTATATATTCACCCCGGCAAGTGGAGAATGTGCGGATACGGCTTCGGTTAAAATCACCATCAGCCCAAAAGTTGAACCTACTTTTTCGATACTCAGTACTTATTGCCAGGGGCAAACTCCGGCTAGCCTGCCTGGGACTTCCAGCAATGGCATTTCGGGTATCTGGAGCCCTTCGACGATTAGTACTGGTACAGCAGGTGTCATTACCTATGTATTTACTCCTAATAGCGGCGCCTGTACAGATACTGCCAGTGTAAAGGTAGAAGTCAAAGCACTGCCAGCGGCACCAAGTCTAAACAACATTACTGTCTGTGAAGATGAAGGTGGAACCCGCATTTCAGTTGTAGCCAATGGCATTGGAGCAGCACAGGCAATTACAGTCACTTATGGTTTTGATGGTGAAGTGAAAACGGGTGTAGTTGCTGGTGCGGGTATAGCTGGCTTGACGGCAAGCAATGCCTCGATTGGTGTAGGCCTTGGAAACGAAACATTTCCTGGCGGTACTGCGCCAACTGCGGTGGATGCCTACTCTGCCAGCGGTTGGACCACCAATAGTTCTGTGGATGCCAACGACTATTTTGAGTTTTGTATTACCGCAAATGCCGGCTATGTGCTGGATTTGAGCAACTTTCGCTTTGATGCTCAGCGTTCCGGTTCTGGAGCAATGAGTTATCAGGTTGCTGTTTCAACCGATGGCGGAGCATTTGTTAATGTAGGTGCTGCAGGATCGGTGGGCACTTCTTTTGGTGCAAAAACGCAGACACTGAGCGTCAGCAATGCCGCTACAGTTTGTATTCGTATCTATGGTTTCAGCAGTACGGGAGCAACTGGTACTTTAAGGGTTGACAACGTCGTCCTTACCGGCGCAGCCAAGCCTATACTTCCTGCCAATTGCAAATTCTACACCGTTGACCCTGCTGCTAACCCTGGAGCGGTTCCAGTAGCAACCGGAGACAGCTACGATCCTGAAACCACTGTCGCTACCAGCCCAAGTAACATTTGGGTGACTTGTACAGGTCCTAATGGTTGCGAAAGCCCAGCTACGTTGGTTGTCGTAACGGTAAACCCGGTTCCAACCTTGGACATCATTCAGCCAGAACCAGCTTGTTTGCCTACTACGGTAAATGTACTGGAGGTTGACCTGGAACCAAGCATTGAAGGCGGAACGACCAATTATTTCAACACACTTGAAGATGCCATTGATGGTTCTAATTCCATTGACCCAAATACACTGACCAGCATTGATGAAATTCGCACCATTTATGTGCGGTATACTTTGGAAACAGGTTGCTTTGCTACCGGGCAAATTAATGTTGCAGTTAGTGAAACCCCACCTGCTCCAATTGTAGAAAACATTTCGGTTTGTTTGAGTGAGGATACTTCCATTAAACCTACTACAGCTACGAATGGAGTTGTTTCCTGGAATTTCAATGCTAGCACTACCGTTGGTCAGAGCAGCAATGCTGGCTTTTTAACGGCAAATAATGCTACCCTTGGCGTTGGTGCGGGTAACCCTACCTTCCCAACAGGTTGTAACAGCACCTCTAACGCCTTCTCAGCCAACGCCTGGACTTCTACCACTGAAAGTCAGGCTTTAGCCAATAGTGATTACTTCGAGTTTCCTGTTAGCACCTTGGCACCAGCCAGATTGACCAAGTTCTCGTTCTTTGAACGTGCTTCGACTTCTGGTCCGCTTTCCTGGGCCTTGTACGTCAATGGCACCAAGTATGGGAGCGGCACCACATCAGATCCCTGTATGCAAGAAGTACTTGATCTGGATGTGAACATTTGCGGTGATGACGCCATCATCAGAGTTTACGCCTGGAGAGAAACAGGGACACCTAATGCAGATGGAACCTGGCGTTTGGACGAAGTTGAAGCGACTTTTGAATCAGCAGTATTGTTCAATTTCTACACAGATAATACACTGACCACCAAACTGGCAGGTCCGGTAGCAGCTTATGTGCCTGAAGACCTGGAGCCAGGTGTGCCAACCACATTCTATGTAACGGCAATTACCACTTGTTCTGATTGCGAAAGCGAAGCAAGCCCGATTACAGTCACTGCGGTTGAATGTAAGGTTGAAATCACTGACCCATGTATTTGCCAGAACGATGCCGCAATCATCGAAAATGGTACCTTCTCTAACGATGGTTCTTTTGTAGATACCATTGCTGTAAATGCTCCAGCGGATCAAAACTGGATCGTTGTTGCAGTGGAAGGTTTGTATTTTGATGCTGATGGGACCAATCCGGTTGATAGCGGAGCCGCATTGACGGAAATAAAACCAGGGGTATACATCCTGGCTGGGTATCATCTGGACAGTGTAGGGTATACCATTACGGTGAGCAATGGCCGCGGGATAGAATTATCCATTGGTAATACCTGCTACTATCCAGACCCGAGTTTTGCAGGTCTGCCTTTATTGGTTGCACCAACTGCTGCACCATTTAAAGTAACGGGTACCGTTCTGAACGGCGCTGCCGGTGTTGGAACCTTCAGCTTGAATGGGGTGCCGCAGGCTGGGGCAAGCCCAGCCCCTACGGTGTTGACGATTAACCCAGCAACCTTGCCAGTTGGTGATAACACTTTGACTTATACTTTCGATGCGGGTACTGCTGGGTCCAAGACCCTCAGTGATCCCGGTTGTGTTAAAACCGTACGTCAAACCTTCCGCGTTGCGCAATGTGGTTGCCAGGATCTGGCGGTTAGTTTGGATGCAAATTGTCAGTTTAAGCTTACGGCCAGTGTCATCTCCGATGGCAATTGTAATGGTGCTACGGTGCGGGTAATGGACAATGACCCATCGAACGGCGATACCATTGATTGCGCCGGGGTATGGACTTACGGCATGTTCGACGCTTTTGGCAATGTCATTTGCTGGGGCAAAGTGACTGCTGAAGACAAAACCGCGCCGATTTTTGTTTGCGCTGATTGGTTCCAAGGTACTCTGGATTGTTACGATGTGGACTTTGTGTTGAACAACCGTCTGACTATTGGTAACGTTGGTGCAACAAGCTCACCACGGCCATCCAGCAGCAGCCCACAAACAATCAACAATGCCGAAGGTATCGCGGGAACAGGTGCTTGTAACCTGGTACCCCCAAGTTTGGTTGCGGACAACATCAACAACTTGGGTTATACCTACTTCAAAGACAATTGTTACAACTGTGGTTGCCGCACAAATGTGAAGTGGAGCGATCGCGTAGTGTTCTACAATTGTGATCAAATGAAGGCAAATGGCGGGATTTACGCCCGGATTTACCGGACCTGGGTTGCTACCGACTGTAAGGGCATGAGTAGAGACACCGTTCAGGAAATTCCTTTTGCTCGCCCTGCCGTTGAAGACTTTGTGTTCAATGGCGATGGTGACGGCGGCAAATATGACCGGGTAGTAGAATACAGCTCTTGTGTACCTGATAAAGAGCTGATCCAGAAATCGGACGTGATGCCTTTCGTGTGTAGCTACTTCAACCGTACGGCTGCACCTAGGTTCTCTCGTTGTTTGTACCTGGATGAAGTGGAATGCAACTATTCCGTATCGTTCAAGGACACTGAGTTCCCAATTTGCGGGGGCAAAGGGTTGAAGATCGATCGGGAATTATATGTATTTGATTGGTGTGCAGGTGGTATCGTAGATACTTTCCACATTCTGATCAAAATCGGCGACTTCGAAGCACCTTCTCTTGAATATGCGCATCATGCGCCATTGGATATCTCGACCGGCCCAATGGATTGCACAGCTGCTTTCCCAATTTCGGTGGCAGGCATTAAGGCTGCCTTTGGAGTCGACATCAAAGACAATTGCGCCCTGGGTAACATCAGCGTTAAACTGAAAACCAAAGACCGTTATGTCAAAGGTATTTTGGTTAAAGAAGAGGCCTGGGATGAGGTCAGTTATTCGATCATGAATGGCATGATGCTGGGTGTTCCAGTGGGCCGCCACCGCATGATCATCGATGCTTTTGATGGCTGTTACAATGCCAAAAAGGACTCCTTCGAATTCGAAGTGAAGGACAAGATTGCGCCGGTGATGAAGTGTGACGACGACCTGCATGTCACCTTGAGCAATGCCAATGGCTACACCAACGGCTACGCCCAGGTTAGCGCTGCAGACATCGACGAAGGCTCTTGGGACAATTGCAAACTGGCCTGGATTGCAGTACGCCGCAATGTACCCGATGGCTGTGCCGCTAGCTTCATCCAAAAAGGCTACGACACGAACGGTAACGGCAAACTGGATGCACTGCCCGCAGATGGCGATGTGAGCAAAGCGGACGGCTTTGACCTGAATGGCGATGGCGACATTGCTGATTTTGGCGAAACTTTCATCCTGAAAGGCGGCAAATTGATGACGCCACTGTTGGATTATGCAGAGTTCTTCTGCTGCGATTTGACCGAAAGAGTAACAGTTGAACTCTGGGGTGGCGACATCTACGGCAATACCAACTTCTGCTGGATGGACTTGTTGATCGAAGACAAGGTGGCACCAACTTGTTTGGCACCCTGGGCGGTTACGGTTTATTGTGACGACAAGGGCTTGGCTCAAATCGACGATAAAGTAGCATCAGCCAAAATCTTTGGTGACATCACGATTCCTTCGGGCAACGATTGTGCTGCTCTGGATACTGTATATTCTACCGTTAAGAAATTGAAGTGTGGAGCAGGTTACATCGATCGGATCTGGACTTTGACCAAACAAACGGTTAAAGGCCCAATCAGCGTAACTTGTACCCAGCGCATCAACATTCTGCCAGTCCACGAATACAACATCTGTTTCCCTAAAGATGTATCCACGGATTGCAAAACCCCAATCATCGATACGGTACTGACCGACGAATTGGGCTGCGACATCCTGGCGGTGAATGTACACGACAAGCGTTACGATGCTTCGGACGATGAGTGCTACAAAATCTTCCGGACTTATTCGGTGATCAACTGGTGTACTTACGACGATCGTTGTGGTGACCCATTAGAACAAACCAACATTTCGGTGATCAATCGGGCGGTGTTTGACAACTACGGCAAGGCTCCAATCTATGTATTGGTTCGTGACCGCAAAAACAACGTTCGTGATGGTGTTGAAGAGTTCTGGGTTTCTAAGGACTTGGTAGCTGGCAACGCTGATGACATTGACTTTACTGACGAAGTTCCATATTGCTCGGTAGCTGAAGAATTCTACCACAGCTTCATCTATACTCAGATCATCAAGGTATACGATGACACTCGTCCAGAGGTAACGGGCATCCGTGATACCTTCTGCACCAGCCCAACGGCTTGTACGGCGAACATCACCAAGGTGGTGACCCTGAAGGACAACTGTACCGACAAGGTGGAACT
>JAIXOO010000257.1 GCA_027486765.1 Saprospiraceae bacterium | reverse complement strand
TTTTTTATTTCAATTAATTCGTATTCTGAATTGTAAAAATGAATTTCAATTTTTTCATCAATCGATTCTTTTTTTAAGAATTTCCGTGCATCCTCTTTGTTTTCAAAAATTTGATAAACATTCCCCCAACCTGTAAATAAGTTTTTATTTGTCGTCAAAACTTGTCCGTATTTTGAATTATAAAACATCGCTACAATTTGATTTTCTTTCAATTTTGGTTTTGTAATTTCAGTATCCTCTTTTGATAAAAATTCATTTATCCAATACCCTCTTATCTTAAAAATCTGTTCTTGTATATTTTTGAATAGATTTCGCTTAAAAACCTTATCCTTATTTTCGTTATTGATTCTGATTGATTTGGAGTCAAATCGAAAATTTATAAAATTTTCCGATTTTTTTGGATGGCTTATTTTTAATTGATTCTTTAGCCAGTGATGAGCTATCTCTGGATGTTCTTTAAACCAATTTTCCATTTGTATTTTAAACTCTTTCCCCATATTTGGCAGAAACATCTTTTTTGATCTTTTATCGTTTAATTGATGTTAAATTCGGCATTAAAAAATGAAGAATCTACAGGAATAGGCTCCACCTTTTTATTCCAATAGTCTTGGTAATGTTTGACTTGTTCCTCAAATTTTATCTTTTCCTTCTTTAGTTTTCGCTGATAGCTGTGCAAGATAATTCCCGACATGTCATCTGGATGTGACAAGCCCTTCATTCGGAGGTTTATGGCGAGTTTCGAATCACCCCACAAGCCCCAGTTATTCCTCAGATAGGTCCCAAATCCGTGGTGCACATACGCAGCAAATTCTCCATCAGGTAAACACTTTATCCATTCCTTCATTTCGTCATTGATCAGGGTATCTAATTGTTCCAAGCTCTCTTCAAAACTATTTGGAAGCCTGCTTATGTGTCCAAATGTATCTGCTTTGATTTTGATCAGGTGATTCAGCAAACTATCACATTCAATTTTTTTCAGTGAGTCAATTTGGGCTTGGCTTAAATTTTCATTCTGACGATCCTGTTTAGAATTGGAATCACAAGCACTCAGTAACCCAATCAAAAAGGCCGCTAAAATTAACTTACTTGCTTCTTTCATGCTTTGTTAAGTCCTGACGTGATAAATATCTTTAACGTTCAAAACGGAATACGGGTGTACGATTTAAAAAATACTGCTTTAATTTGATGCAATGTTTCGACTAATTTTCTTGTGCCACGAGATCTCTTTTCCCTGCAATTTCGCCATGAAAAAGCGAAATTGCAGGGAAAACAAGATTTTATCAGCTTAATGGCAGCAATTGAGGTAAGCTCGCTGCAAGGGTTACTCACTCTTCAAACTCTTCACCGGATTCGCCACAACCGCCTTCACACTTTGCACAACAATCGTCGAAAAGCCCAATCGCCAGCACACCTCTCTATTGCTCAAACCGCCCAAACCTCTCCTTCAATTCCTCAATCCCCATGTTTTCTGGAACTGTTTCCCAAAAAAACGCATTTACTTCTTCATTCCTTCAACCTAATTTCCCCAATAAAAAAACTAAAACCATGCGAGACCCATTTGTTGTATCCAGCGTCAGCTGGCGCGAGGTGCCCCTTGAAGTGGCCATCGATAATGTTGTCAGGATAGAAGAACTATTAAAAGCCAAGGTACAGCTCAGCGATTATGGTGACCTTGCTGGAGTAGCTTTCATTTATGTGATTGAACAGGAGGAGGATTTCTACCAGGATGGTTTCAGTTACCGACCTAAGCTGAAAGAAATTCATACCCAAATGCGCCTCCCCTACAACGAAGTCCAAAAATCTACCCAACAGGAAGTGCTGCACATGATGGCGGCCAAATACATCGAAACCATGCTGGAGTGGCTGCCGAAAAAGAAGATTGCCAATTTTGACTGGAAGCGTTTTGTCAAGGATGTGCAAGATGTATTTGAGCGGCAAGGGTGGTTAGCGGCGGTGGGGGCTTAGATCAGGAAAATGCGCATTGGATTCCTTTTCCCTGCAATTTCGCCATCAAAAAGCGAAATTGCAGGGAAAACCAGATTTTAGCTGAACCATTAGGGCCTCACACCCACACCCCAAACACCCGTTTTCCCTGCACCACTTCCCAGCCACTTTTCCAGCTCTTCTTTTTTCCCTGATCAAAAACCAGCAAATACCCTTCCGCTAGGCCTTGCCGCTCCAGATAATCCGCCAATTGAGCCAAACCCTCCGCGTGTACCTTCGCACCCCGCCAAATTTTAAGCTCGGTGATGTATTTGTGTTGGAAGTAGGTGATGACCACATCCAGGCGGCGTTCTTCCGAAATTTGGGGTTCCTTGAAGTCGTAGCCCGAGCCGTTGATGATCGGTTTGATGAAAGCGAGGAAGACCAGGCGGCCATTTCGCTCTAAAAAATCGCCGTCTTTTTTGCTGTGTTGCTCCTTCATAAAGGCCTGGAACTTGAGCAACACCGCCTCCATATTCAGCTGTTGATCGGGTAGGCGGAAGTTTTGAGGCACATTGTACGCGCCCAAAAGCACTTGGGAGGTGGCCTTGGAGGTCATGTAGGCGTAGATGACCTCCTCATAAATGCGGTTGTGGATGCTGATGCCCTGTCCGTTTTTGAGGATGCCGTACATCAGGCCCTGGCTCACGGTTGGGTCGTGGATGGAATAACTTTGGTACTCGATGTCTACCAGTTTTTTGTGCACCAGGTTGTATAGGTCGGGGTTGTTTTCCAGGTTTTTGATCAAGCTGTCAAAGTTGGTATTGTTCTCTTTGACAATCATGGAAGCGGCCCGTTCCACATCATTTGGAGCCCAATTTGCTGCGGTTTTGGCGGGTAAAATTTGTTCATCAATCGTTTTGCACAACTTACTGACCAAAAAAGGATAGCCGGAGGTATAATAAAACAGGCGTTCGGCTACGGCAGGCGCATCCAGTGTAATCTGTTTGTCCCGGGCGTATTCCTCCAGCATGGGGATCATTTCGGCCACTTGTAGGTTCATATCCACGGTGAATTCGGTGGCGATGTTCCAGGGGGAGTTGTACTTTTGTTCGTCGTCGGGACGAAGTTTGAGTTTGAGGGATTTGACATCGTGTACACCCGCGAGGATGACGGAGTGGAAGGTTGGGAAGTTGTCGCTTTCCAGGTATTTGTTGCGCAGCATCGCCAAAAAACTGATGAACAACTGATTGTTGCTGCTTTTGTCTACCTCGTCGATGAGCAGCACCATTTTTTTCTCAGCCTGAATGGCCATGCTAGTAATCCATGAGGATAATGCGTCCAGATTATCAATTTCAGCATTATTCTGATTGAGCCAATCCATTAAAAAAGGGGCAGATAGAGATGCGTGTTTGCTTAGTAATTTTACAAAACCAGCAGAAAAAACCTTTTCATTTTCAAAAATTGAATCCCCTAAGCCTTCAAAACTGGTATTGAATACAACGTAATCTTCTTTCTTTTGCAAAAAAGCAGCGATACTGTACAGCATCGTCGTCTTGCCATACTGCCGTGGGCGATTGATGACAAAATACGCCCCCTTTTCTACCAACTTGTACACCTGAGCCAATTTGCCCGACAC
>JAIXOO010000452.1 GCA_027486765.1 Saprospiraceae bacterium | reverse complement strand
TTTTTTGATTTGGCAAGGCACGACGAAGGCGCATAGCAGGTCTACGCAACTGAGGAGTAACGCAGCAAAATCAAAAAAGAGTCGGGCAAATTGTAACTTTATTTTATTTCCGTCCCTTAGAATGAAATGTTTTCGTAGATATCTGCTAGCAAAATTTGATTGCCTTCAATTTCAAAGTTTTGATCCAGCGCATTAAAGTCTTCACTTCTCCAACGCAAGTCCTCATCCGAACGATAGTGTAACGTAACCAATGGCCGACTTTGCTCAATGTAGAGCATGTAGCGCAGCGTAGAGATATTGCGGTAAGATGGTTGTTTTTCGCCCAAATCTTTGGAACGAGTGGACTTGGAAAGGATTTCCACAACTAGCCAAGGGTTTAAATTGGCCGTTTTTCCAGGCTTATAGGTGTAAATTTCTGGTTCTCCTTTCACCACGGAGGCATCTGGAGACCAGGCTTTACCATCTACAACATCAAATACATGGCGATTGCTTCCGTATCTTTTGTACAAAGAATTGCCTTTAAAGGCATTGACCAAAGCTGCAAGAACATTGGCCACAATTTGTTCGTGTTCATCCGACGCTATACTCATAATGATGATTTCTCCATCGCAGAATTCTATCGGATATTCTGCATGTTCCAGTAATTCTAAATACTCTTCAAAGGTGCCAGGAAAACGTACATCGTTTTCACCCAGCGCCAGTCTTTCCTCTAAGGTTATTGGATACTTTTTTTCCTCTATCTGAGCCGTGGCAATACTCATATTCAGTTATTTTGTACCCAAAATACAATTTTTTTTAGAATGGTGCTGGAATTTTTTTTTCAAACAAAACTAGCTTATGAATGCTGAGCTGAGTTTATACTGCTCAAGCTGGTTCAAAAAAAAATCGTACAATTGCATTCAAAAAAGCGATGAGCCAACGCGCTGAATTGGTCAAAGCCATTCACTTTTTGCACCAAAAGGGCTGGGCACCAGCCACTTCTTCCAATTACTCGTACCGGGAGGCCGGACAGAGCAATTTTTTTGTGTCCCAAAGTGGCCTGGACAAGGGCGATTTTGCCGAAAAACACTTTTTGCAGGTAGACGCTTCGGGCAACCCGATTGATGATGCACGCAAACCTTCGGCGGAAACCCTCTTACACTGCGCGGTATACCAACTTTTTCCCGAAGCCCACTGCGTATTGCATACCCATACGGTGCTCAATACGGTCGTTTCGCAATTGCTCCAGGCAGAGGGCGCAATTGTGCTCGAGAACTATGAGATTTTGAAAGGTTTTAGTGGCATCAAAACCCATGAAGTTTCCGTAAAAATTCCCATCTTTGCCAATACCCAGGACATTGCTGAATTGTCTATCGAATTAGCAGAGTTTGTGCGGCGGAGCGATACCGAACTTCGTGCTTTTCTCATCGCTGGACACGGCATGTACACCTGGGGCAACACCATCGCCGATGCCAAAAGGCATGTGGAAGTGGTGGAGTTTTTGCTAGAGTGTGAATACTTAAAATTGAAGTTGAAGGGTTGAGAAGGTTTAGGGAGGTTGAGAAGGTTGAGGTTCCACGAGCGGCTTGGACATTGACGCTGCGGTAGCCTAAACCTTCTCAACCTCCCTAAACCTTCTCAACTTCTCAACGCTAAATTTCTATCCATGGCCATCCTTACCATTCCAGACAAACAAACCGTCGTCAACGATCCTGCCGAGATCAAAACTTTTTTGAACGCCCGTGGGGTCATTTATGAGCAATGGGAAGCCGCTGTCGAATTTGCCGACAACGCTGACCAGGACACCATCATTGGTGCCTACGCCCACAAATTGAAGCCTTACATGGACTCCAACGGCTACAAAACCGCCGATGTGATCAATGTGACGCCTGATCACCCACAGTTGGAGATGTTGCGTACCAAATTCCTGAGCGAGCACATCCACACAGAGGATGAAGTGCGCTTTTTTGTGGACGGCGAGGGCATGTTCTGGTTCAACCTGGGTGGAGACGAGGACATCTTCTGCGTAACCTGCCAGGCGGGTGACCTCATTTCAGTACCTGCCAACACCAAGCATTGGTTTGACATGGGACCAAAAAAATTCGTCAAAGCCATTCGGGTATTTATTGATCAATCGGGCTGGGTTCCGCATTATACGGAGTCTGGGGTTGATCAGCAGTACAATTTGAATTAGGGCAGCTTCGCTGCTGATTTTTTAACCACCTAAGAAACCTAAGAAACCTAAGAGCCACCACAGTGTGTTTCCTGCTAAGGTGATTCTTAGGTGTCTTAGGTTTCTTAGGTGGTTAAAAAAAATCTTTATCCCAATAACCCATGCAGTTTATCCTCACCGACATCGAAGGCACGACCACCGACATCAACTTCGTGCACAAGATTCTTTTTCCTTATTCATTTGAAAACTTGCCGGACTTTGTGCGCGCGAATCTTCAGGATTCAGCCGTAGTTACCGCTTTGGATCAAACCCGACAGACTCTGCTTGAAGAAGGCCTTCCCGTTGAAAGCACTGAAGACCTGATCAATGGCCTGCTCTCCTGGATTACTGCAGATCGCAAACATCCTGCGCTCAAACAATTGCAAGGCCTGATTTGGAAAGTAGGCTACGACAGCGGTGGTTTCAAAGGGCATGTATATCCCGATGTGGTGCCAGCACTGGAGCGATGGAAACAGCAGGGAATTCCGATGGGGATTTATTCCTCCGGCTCGGTGGGGGCACAAAAATTGCTGTTTGGCCATAGTGAGTATGGTGATTTGAATGGTTTTTTTAGCGAAAATTTCGACACGGCGGTGGGGCATAAGAGAGAAGTACAATCCTATCAAAATATAGCAACTCAATTGAATTTAGTTCCATCAGAAATCCTTTTCCTTTCTGACATTGAAGAAGAACTGGATGCAGCCCAGGCGGCGGGCATGCAGTGCTTGCAGTTGTTGCGGCCGGGCACCATTCCGAGTATGCGGCATGCGGGGGTGGGGAGTTTTGAAGAAATTGGCGGATAATTTTTTTGCCAACAACTTGACTTATTTGTTGGAAAAATTTATTTTTACAACAAATAAGTAAAAATGACGGCAGAAAAATCCAAACACCTGGAAAACATCTTAAAAGACAGTGAAGATTTTTCGGAAATCTTCGACTATTTCCTCACCAATTTTGCGGAGCAACCCGCCTTTACACAGCAAAGTAAAAAATTCAAATCCCCCCTCATCAAGGAACTGGTGAGTCAGGCCTCGGCTCAGATCTTCAATAAAATTCCAATTCAAATCACCAACTTACTCTTGCTTAACCACGAACGATTCGGCATCATCCATGGTGCTGGCTGGGTTGAAGCCAAGCTATTCAATGTTTTTTACTGCAAGCGCATCAACAAAGGTTTGTTGGTGATCACCACTGGGAAAAGCACGGAAATGGCGCGAATCACGCCTACTCCCACCCAACCTGCTGAACAGCTTGGAGAAGATTTTATCGAGTCGGTGGAGGAATTTTCAAAACATTTTAAGCATCAATTTCCGAATTAGGATTCCATGTCGCCAATTTCATAAAACAATACTTTTCCTTCTTTGGTCAAAAAACCAACCTGATCGGCTTTAGTACCAAGAAAGGCATCAACGATGTTGCCATCTGTTGCAAAAGAACCAATCTTGCGAGGTGTGGTATGGCCATGTGTATCATAGATGCGTACCTGGTTTTGTTCTGTAACGATTAATCCAGTTGAAGTAAATAGTAAATTTTCGATTTCTCCGCCAAGTTCGAATGCTTCACCACAGGCTTGGAATCCATTAAATGTGGGGCGGTAATAATAGCAGCCATACCAGCCATAGGGATCCGAAACACTGGGACCACCGACACCGACTACTATCCGCAGGGCAGTATTCTCATCCGAAACAGCAATTTTTCGCACAGGTGCGCTGAATACTTCCGCAGTTATTTTTCCTTGAGGATCAATTCGAATCAGGTTGGCTGAAAAGGGAACGATAAAATAGAAATGCCCATGGCGATAGTGCATAAGCAGGGGTTTCTCATACGGTATAAATGATTGCCATGGCTGTGTTCCAGATTCGTTTAAACACAGCAAGGATTCAAGAATCTCGCCATTGGGTTTGCAATAATGTAAAATTAGATGTCCATCGATGTTCGATTCTAATTTGGCTATTTTTTCTTGGGCTACTGGACAGATGGCGATGACAGTTTTGGGGAAGATCATATCCAGCCTTTGCAGTTCTTTACCAAAAGAATTATCTATCATTTCAAAAGAACCTGTTCGCCATCTAAATTGGGTTATGCCTAAATAATTGGTATGATGAGCTAAAGCAAAAATATGGTAGTTGGGATGTGTAGAGCAATAGCCAATGTTATAAGCATCATTTCGCATCTCCAAATCAGAACAATTCAAATATATATGATTTCCCATCTTCCCTAAAACCAAAAATATATGGTTTAATATGAGAGCCTCTAACCATTGTATCCCTTCTGGAAGGTTGATTTCCTGAACCAAATGTGCTTTCTTGCTTATTTTGGTACTGGCGATTGAGTGAACTTTTCTTGCTGCGTTTCTCTGTTTTACTTCCGAACTATACCTACTCACATCCCCACCCAACAAGCGATCCTTTGCCACAAAAGTCTCCAACATCCCTACATGATCAAGAATACCCGATTGCAATTCATTGCTGACTACATGGTACACAATCTCCCGCGTATTAGGCAACTCAGCGCGGCGCTGCTTGTTTTTTCCAATCTCCTTGAGCACTTCCATAAAGGCATTGTGTTGCATGGGTTTGTACTCCTCTTGGTATATGCGTTGCACCTCCGCATCAAACTCATCATTGCTGGCGTTCTGAAAAAAGTCGAAATACCGGTTCAAACAGGCAGTGGGGTTGAGCTTGTCATGCCAACCTTTGAGCAGACTGGCTTTTGCCTCATTTTGATCCTTTAGTTTCTGGTCATAAATGCGGGCAGCTTCCAAATGGTTAGAAGTTTTTAGCGCCTCTTCTGCGCAACTTTGGTACAATTTTTCTGCCTCAGCCCATTGGTCAATCTGTGTATACAAATCCCCCGCTTTTTCCTTTTGGTCCAATTCCAGGTAAAGTCCGATGGCTTCGGTATACAGGCCACCTTTTTCAAAACACTGGGCAGCACGCTGCTTATCCTTGAGGTGATCGCGGTACAAAATGGCCGCTTCATAGAAATGTTTGCCCTGTTCCAGCACATTGGCAGCGGTATGGAAATCGCCGAGCAAGTGGGCGTGGATGTATGCGGCTTTGCGGTAGTCACCTTCGGCTATTTTTTGATTGGCCAGTCGGAGGTAGTGCTGGCGCAAAGCAATTTGGCGTTGGGCATCCAGATTCCAATTGTCGCGTGGGCCACCAGTATTGAGCCCACCCAGGTTGAAATCCGGTGCATTGTTGCGGCCCAAAAGCCCGGAAGGAGGCGCAATCCCTCGACCTTCGTAAGGGCTGTCCAAAGGAATGGAATAACGCAAGGCTTCTTCTGGATCGTCCTGGTACAACTTGAGCAAACGATCGATCTCACTCTCGCGCTGTTTTTGCAGGTCGGCAATCATCTTACCGATGCGCATTTCCAAATGATCCAGCATTTTGCCCAACCAGCCCTGGCTTTCACCCTCTCGCAAATTGGGGCGTTGGCGCAGTAATTTCTCCAGGGAGTTTAGTAAGGTGGTACGAGGGTCCTTGTCATCTTTGGACGAAGGTTTGTTTTTACTCAAATCCTTTAAATCTTTGTCACCCACACCCTGCACCTGGGCAAAAAGGTCTTCCACTTTGGGTTGCAGCACACTGATTTGCCGCAAAGTTGGGGCGCTTGGAGGGCCAGGTTTGGCCAAAGTCCAGTCTTGCTCAAGGGCTTCAGGATAAGTCAATAGGTCGGCTAAACTAATCCGATCGCTGAGCTGAAAACCCACCATACCTATCCCTGGATGGAAAAAATGCCAATCGTAAAACAGTAGGTTTTTCCACTCTTCTTCAGCCACCTGGGGCTGGATGCTGGCGCATTGAGGAATGAGTAAAGCGTCGCCAACACAGCGATACGCCTCCTGCAAATCCAACTGCGCAGGGAAATGGCCTTGGCGCTGGATCAACAACAATCCAGCTACCCGCAAGTCACTTTTGGATTGAGGAACGGCATAGGCTTCCAAATCGCTTGGAGAAATGCCCCAGGATTGGAGCGTGCTGAGCCAGTGCTGCGGGTCGCTGCCACGCAGAAAAGCGGCGCGGATAGGGCCACGGGGGCTGGAGTGGAGCTGGAGGTTTAGTTTCATGGCTTATCCAATGCGTTAATGAATGGAACAATAAAGCTTCTGTGAAAATCAGTTGGTGTAGTAACCTGATCAACTCGGGCATTGAAAAAATAAGGGTTTCCGGCATAGTAGCCAATGTTTGCACAAGCTGCGAGTTCCTGACCAATGATGAGGGCAATGGTAAAATCCTTTGCTGGGCTTTTGGGGCGGGATAACTTTAAAAATCCTCGACTGTCCAGGATTATTCTGCTGCCATTAGGCCACTTGATTGATCGGGTATAAAATTGATCATCCAGTCGGGTTATAGGCTGGAATCTTAGCATGGTAAGCTCATCAATTGGTGTTTTGATCAACCACAATTGGCCATCACGCAGGATGATTCGATGCTGATCCAATTGAATGCCTCCTTCAGGAGTAAAGCCAATTGTTTTGATGTTTCGCAAGACGGAGTACCCACTATGCACCATTTTTTTAATGGGGTGCAAATTTAGCGGTGTGTGTTCTTTAGGAATAACCCGTTTCTCTGGCAGGCGAGAAATGGTATGGGTTCTCAGATCAATTACATGGGAAATGTTTTTGTAGCTATAATAATAATTGGGGTTGGCAGCTTGATTCAAACCGATAAAAAGGCATCCTTCTTCATAACCACAAGCCACCACCTGCCCATCCATTTCATGCAGGTTGACCACGTTTTGTTGAGTATGGTATCGGATCAGCTTGGCGTGCAAGTCAACGACAGCAGACAGCTCATTGTTTTCAAACAGATAGGCGATGAATTTAAAGTCCTTTGTATTGACAACGATGCATTTGAGCTCATGGTTGATCAGGTAAAATGAGTACCCGCCATCTTCAATTTTATCCAATACCTCAATGGCCCCCTTTTGCGCACTATGCCAAAACCAAACTCGCTTACTAGGCAGTACAGCAACCAATGCTGTGCCATCAAAAGCGACATCCTCGCGTTTTAACTTGCCAGGATAGGAGGGTAGAAACAGTCCATAATGGTTGGCGGATCGCTCGGATTGGAGCTCGAGGGAACCAAGCAATGCTGCGAGCATCGCCGATTTTTTGGGCTCAAACAACAATGCCTCCAGGTCAAATACACTGGTACTCATCAAGCTCCGCTGCCCGTTCACCAGCTTATAAAACAACAAAGTGCCTGTCCGGCTCAAAACCAGCAAATAATCCAGCTGTTGCTGTTGCACCGCAAAAATTAAGCTGAAGTTTTTATCCGCCATCACCTCTTCGCTGGTGATGAAAAAAACTGCCCTTTGGGCTGAGCGAGGCAGTTGGCGGAAAAAGGCGCTTAAAGCCTCCCCGCTGTGCAAAACCGGGCTCTGTTGCTCCAAAAAATGGAGGACGTCCTCCTTGGTGGCCAAGGCATTAGGCCCGATGAGCTCCTTACCCAATGCAAAAGCTGAAATCCCGGCCTTTTGGTGATTGTTCAGCGCACAACCTAGCGCAGCGGATACCGCAAATACCCGTGGCATTCCCCACAAACGCAAACTGGTATCCACCAAAATCACCCGTTCCTGGACCTGTGGGTCAGGTGGCGTTTCGCGGCGCAGGTACAAGGCTTCGTTGTTCACGAGGCGGGCGCTTAGCGTATCGTCGTCGTTGGCGAGTTCACTCAGCAGTAGCCGGTCGAAGTCGCCGCGATTGCTGATGTCGGATACTCCGCCGAGGGGTTGATCACTAGCGCCCTGGGTATGGGGTGGGATGTTGAGGGCGGCGATCAGGCGTTTGGTGAGGCGGGCGAGGCCTGCGGTTTGGGGGTCTTGGGAGAGTTGGATTAGGAGGTCGTTGTTGCTTGGGATAGGGTCGGGAATGGGGAGGGGGGCTGGTTCTGGGAGTTGTTCCAGGCCAGTTCGGATGTACAGTTCTAAATCAGTAATTCTGTAAAGTCTAGAAAAAACATGATTTAGACTGGTAAGCTGATCTTCATATGAGTTAGAAGCTGTGAACCGATCACTTGGAATTCTTCCTGATTCAAATTCTTTAAAAAAAAAGGATGCATCACTAGAGGGAATGAGTGCTCTACATTGGCTGGAAATTTTTTTTAAAAGATGGATTCGATTTTGCCCACTTCGCAATTCAAGTGGTAGCGCATGGATGCGCTTCAAGAAGTTAATAATGGGTCTAGCCTGTTCTTTGATTTTATTGGATTCTTCTTCAATCCAGGCTAAATCTTCAAAATATTCAGCTGAATCAATGGGTGGTGGATAGTGACCACTGCCAATTCCTATGCGTCTGCCTCTATTCGTCAAATGTGGATGATCGTACAGGTACATGAAGTCGGTCATTTGCCATTCTAGTTTACAGGCAGCGATAATCAATAAAATGGCTTCTAGAGGAGCTAAACCTTCAAGTTGTAACTCCTTCAGTATTTCCATCAAATCCTTACTGTAGCAAATGGTTTTTCCATCCGACCATTCAATGACTTGATTTTGATCAGCCCAGTGCCAAAAATCCTTTGCACGGGAGGAAAAATACTGATTTGCTTTTCTAACAAGCTCTGTCATGACCTAGTCGTACTTTTCCTTATTCCCGCCCGACTCGCCGGAACAAAGCACCGTTTTTCAATTTTTTGCCAATTCCCCTCTTTTTC
>JAIXOO010000251.1 GCA_027486765.1 Saprospiraceae bacterium | reverse complement strand
TCTTTTTGGGTCACCACCGAGCGGGTGGTGCTGCCGATTTTCAGGTCTTTGGTATGCGCCAGGCCCAGGAATTTCCAGCGGGTCAGCGCCTCGTTCATCTTGAATTTGATCACGATGGCACCGCTGGCATCGGTGGCCAGTTCGGGCATAAAAAAGACCGTTTCTTTGAGGTTGGTGCGGGGTTGGAAGTCAGCAGGTTTGGGTTTGGGTTTGGGCGTGCCTTCAGCTGCAGGCTTATCATCCATTTCCACACTGTCTTTGGATTTTTTCTCCGTTGTGTATGGTGCTGGCTGTGCACCGGGTGGGGCCATGGCCGCATCTTCCTGGCTCATACTGTAAGCAATATCCGGCGCACTACGCGACATTGTACGAGCGCGGCCACCCATCAAGCGCACATCCCCTCCTTCCGCATCGTAAATGTAGCCAAACCAGTTGAAGCTCGGATACGCCCGGCCAGCCACTTCACCCTGATTGGTGCTGATGAAGTAATTGGCGGAGGTTGCCCCAAAAGCCTGGTTGTTCCAACGGTAAGAGGAGTAGGACTGGCTACCAAAAGGCCACATGTACCAACTGTTGGCCGCAAACTGGTCCAAAGACTCGTCGTATAGCGTAGCCACCATTTCCGCCGCCACTTGTTCCCCTTTCGGCCCGCTGATGCGCAAGCGCCATTCTTCGTCCTGACCGGGTTTGAGTTTGTCGCGGAAGCTCTGGTATTCTACTTTCAGCTCCTGACTGCTCCAGGGTACATTCAGCGTCAGGTGATCGCTATAGGCGCGGCCATTCCACACGTAGGCCAGCAGGTACTGCACGTTGCCCCGGTCGGCTTCTTTCACCAGGTAACTTTCCTCTGCCCAGTTTTTAAGGCTGATCCATTTGCGGTCGCGGATGCGGTTGTTCTTTTCGGTTTCAATCAGGATTTTGAGGTTCGGCAAACCGGAGTACATCATGAGGTCGGCCATTTCTTCCGGCTCAAAGCTGCTTTGGTCCCATTCCCGCATCAGGATGGTATTGGCGGGTATTTGTTTGCTCACGCTGTTGTAGGCCTGGAAGTATTTGGTGATTTCAATTTTTTCACCCTTGGCATCCTGGGTACTCAGTTCCAATGCGTAATGACCAGCACTGAGGTTCATCATCGGCAAAGCCAGGCTGTCGTTCTGGGCGGTATTGAAATTTTGATCAAAAACCAAATCCTGCTTGACCCAGTTTTCAGGTTTATCCTCCTGGCCAAAAGGCAGGTTGGGGAAAGCAGCCCGAAAATCCTTCTCTGCGATACTAGGCCGATCTGGAGCCTCCCATAAACGATTCTGATAAGGTTGCTCAGGCCCTTTCAGGCGGTAAATTTTGACTTTGCCACTCGCCGCCTGGAATTGCCCGTCCAAGTTTTGGGTACGGATGCCCAGGTAATAGGTTTTGGCCTGATTCATTTTTTCCGCCAGATCCAATTCCACGTTCAAACCAATGTACCCAATGGTCACACTGCGCTGGGCGGAATGGGTTTCGCCCGTGATGTCTACCACATCGGCATACACCGTGAATTGGAATTCGGGCTTGTCCGCTGCCGCCACATTCCGGTCGGGAATGGCCTGGAATGTGATGCTGAATAGCCCTTGATCGTCGGTTTGGGTTTCACCCTGCGCAATTTCCTGCTCTTCACTGTTGCCGGGCCAATAACCACCCCAGCGCCACATCATCCACCAGGGAATGCGGGTTTGACGCACTACGCGGTAGGTAACCTTGGCACCAGTGATGTTGTTCCCTGCAAAGGCTTTGGCGTCGCCTTTGACGGTGATTTGCTCATCCAATTTAGCCTCACCCTCCAGCGGCTTGAGCGCTATTTCAAAGGTTGGGCGTTTGTATTCTTCTACGTTAAAACTGGTCGAAGAAGCGCCAATGCTGCTGATCAGGCTCATGCGCCCGCGCAGGCCGCCCGCAGGCGCTACGAAGGTGCCATTGAAGGAACCGTAGGCGTTGGTCACCAGTTCTTTGTGCTCAATTTCCTGATTGTTGGCATCAAAGAAGGTCACGGTCACCTTGGTATTGGTCAAAATAACTGGCTTCTGATTGGGGCGGTTTTCCACCGCGATGCCTTTAAAATAGATTGTTTGTCCGGGACGGTAAATGGCGCGATCCAGAAAGAAGTAAGTGTTTTGGGTCACGTCTTCGCGTATGTCGCGGCTGTAGCTGTAGTAGCTGTCATTCAGGAATAGATAATCCTTACCCTGAACGAGGCGCACGCGAATAGAGCGGTCGCGGATATTGGAGGAAACGAATCCATCCGCGTCCGTTTTGGCTTTGCCAATTTCAATATCGTCGTAAGTGCGGGAAGTACGGTTGTATTCGTTGCTGAAAAAGGTCGCTTCTACGCCGGAGATGGGTTCACCAGTTTGGCGATTGACCACTACCAAATTCAGGGAACCCGTATCGTCGTTGCGGGTCAGGATACCAAAATTCGATACGTGGAAAAAAGCAATGGCTGGGCGGCGTTCCTTATTGCCCATGGCTTCATCGTCGGCAGCCAGGAGTGCGTAAAAGCCCAGTTCGAGGCCATCGGTTTTGATTTCGGTGGAGTGTTCTTGCAGGTCGCCATCGTCGGGCAGGGTGGCTGTCCACTTCCGGATGGGTTTGAGTTTGCGCAAAAAAGCATCGCCGTCTTCCTGGCGCATTTTGCGGTGTTTGTCGCGTTGTTCCGGCGTGAGTTGTACGAGGCGCAGGAAGGTTTTATTGGTGTTGCGGAAGCCGATCTGAATCAAAATGGGCTCTTTGGGGCTGCTCACTTCTTCCAGTTGCAGGTTCACGCTACGGTTGCCGAGGCTGGCGATCAGGTTCTTGCACAACTGGGCGCTATTCGATTTGGGGAATTTTTTGATGCAATCCTCACAAATCGTTTTGGCCTTTTTCAGGTCCAGGCGGTATTTTTCGGTGTTTTTATCCTGGGCGTTGAACTGCCGACCACGTTGGGCAAAATGTTGCGCCATGCGGTAGTTGGCCCCGCCAGCAGCAGGATGCGTAGGGTATTTTTTTACCACATTTTCCAAAGCCGCCAGGTACAGGTCGGCTTTGTTGGCTAAGGTGGAATTTTCGTTTACAAAATCGAGGCGCAACAAGTCAGCGTCGATCAGCGCATCCGGTGCAGGATCGTTCAGGTGTACTTTGATGACTTCCTGATACAACAACAAGGCCCGGCGATGGTACGAAACCTCATCTTTGCTGGGGAAGCTAGCCGAGGCAAAACTGGCCGCGTCGCCAAAGGCAGCAGGATTGTCGATGTAAAATTTATAGGCTGGAGTGGCCACCCGACTCCGTGAGTTGGCGAAATGACTGATGGCCCGGTGGGCCAACACGTCGAACAAAGTTGGCCGCAGGCCTTCCGTGTTGACCCCAGGCAACAAAATGGGGTCATAATTTTTCAGCGGAGTATTGCGCAAACCCTGCCCTTCAACTGAAGCCAGGTACAATTTGGCACTTTCATCCTGGATTTGCTCTGCCGACCAAGTCGCCAGATCATCTGGCTTATAATCGGCAATGGTCGTGCGATCGTTGAGGCGCCAGTAATTTTCATCCTGGTATTTTTGGTACAACTGCCCTAGCATGGACTGGAGAATGTTTTTTTCTGGAAAACCTGCCCCATTCACTTCTTCCCGCAGGCGATTGATGGCCAGGATTTCACCGTTTTCTTCCAGGTTAGCCAGGTATTTGCTGCGGTAGATTAGGGCTTTGAGGACTTGGGCCGATTCTTTCTCTTGTTTCGCACGGGTGTAGAGCGCGTCTACTTTTTCCAGTGCGCTGCGCAGTAGTCCCTGATTTTCCAGGGAATCGATCTGCTTCCATTCTTTAGGATAGTCTTTCAAGGTCATTTGGCGTTGGGTTGAAAAGATGTTTTTGCTGAACCCCGTCAGGATGACGAGTGTACTGGCAAGAGCGAGGAGTGTCCATTGGATTATTGACTTCTGATTGTTTTTCATCTTGGTATGTTTATCAAGCACCGGATGCAAAGACTTATAAAATTACATAAAAAAATGTTACGAAATGGGCTTTTATGCCTCCGTTCCTTAACTTTTACAGAGCAGTATTTATTGTTTGAAAGTTTTTTCAAAAAAAAATCAAAAAAGCCGGAACGCTCTTGCCCACCTCCTACACCTACCTATGAACGTTCTCAAAAACCATCACTATGAAATGGTTGATCAGCCTTCTCTTTATTCTGGCACAATGCCAAACTGACCCTGACATGATCCCTGAACAACACACCATTCGCGCCAAAGCAGGCGAAAAGTTTACGATTGAGTTACCCGGCAGCATCGCGACCGGCTACAGTTGGGCTTTGGCCAATCCGCTGGACAGTTCATTTGTACAGCTGGAAAGCCAAACCCATCAGGAATCTGAAAAAGCCACCGACGGAAAATCGGGCATGGATGTATTTGTGTTCAAAACTTTGAAACAAGGCAAGACCACGCTGGATTTTGTGTACCGGAGGCCTTTTAACAAGCAGATTCCTGCGGACGCCAAACGAGAAAGCTACACCGTACAGATTGACTAGAAAGACAAGGAGGTATTGCTCCACCTGTGAACAATACCTCCTTCCCCCATAAGAACAGGTTTAAATCCCAAAATTCTATCACCAACCCTTTAAGTGAATAACCATGAAAAAGTTAACCTTTGCTGGCTTTACCAAGCCGCTCTACCTTTTTGCACTGTTGTTGAGTACTTGTAGCATGTATGCTCAAGTTCAAGTTCCCCAGATCTACATCAACCGTGAAATTCAAGCACCCCAGCCCATCAAATTGGAGTTGCAACAACAACGTCAGTTCATTCTGACCCAAAAATTACCCTTTGCAGTAGGTTTCACCTCCGTATCTGGCCGCTCTATTGCACAAATCACGGGTGAGCGGGAACCATCCCCCCAACAGCTCCAGAGCATCAATACCTACCTACGCACCAAAACCTTCACCATTGATCCCGGAGTATTGGCTTGTAATGCAGGCCTGGGAGCTTATGATGCTCGCTCTAAGGGCCATGTCACTCCTGTCCGCGATCAGGGCGGTTG
>JAIXOO010000316.1 GCA_027486765.1 Saprospiraceae bacterium | reverse complement strand
CAAAAGGAAAATGCCAGGATCATTTGTAGCATTTCAGGTGGGCATCAGGTGTGGGGTTTGTCTGCCAAAGGGGAGGTAGTTGAAGGATTTCCAATCGCCGGGGACCATTTTACTTTTTTCGCAACACAAAAAATGATACTTACAACAATTGATAATCGGGTGTATGCTTATGCGTTGTAAGATTATCAGCTTGAACCTTTAGAGTACATTTATCGAGACGACAATAATCCCAAAATTTTGCTGCGGGAGGATGGAATAAGTTCAAAAGTAACACAGCTTAAAACTTTGCCTAAAGAATACCTTGAATTTGATTGGTTTAATTATCAATAGTCGTTTAAACACACTGAAGTGAGGGGAGCAGCAAACAGCCAGCGTAATTTCTTCTTCCTAAGACAGCTGTGCTGCTTTGGGCTCATCTACCTAAGCCTTTTGTCTTGGGGCTATGCCCAAACTCAAAAGCCCAAACTCCACTTCAAACACATCCAAAACGAAGACGGCCTTGCCAACAGCACCATCGAAGCCATCCATCAGGACCATAGGGGCTTCATGTGGCTGGGCACTCGTGACGGCCTGAACCGTTACGACGGACACCAAATGACCGTGTACAAACACACGCCAAAATATCCGTATAGCCTCAGCGACAGCTACATTACGTGTATTTATGAGGACAGCCAGCGGCAGCTTTGGGTGGGTACCATCAATGGGCTGAACCGCTATGACCCGCGGCTCAATCGTTTTACCCGTTTCCAACACGCCGACCAACAAAAAAACAGCCTTAGCCACAATTGTATAACGGCCATGTTGGAAGATCACCAAGGCACTTTTTGGATTACTACCCTCGGAGGAGGCATCAATACGCTGAACCGAAAAACCGGCACCTTCCGCAGCTTCCACCAAAGCGAAGGCCTGAAGAGTGAGGAGGTCTATTGTGTATTTGAAGATGCAAAAGCCCAATTATGGGTGGGCACTACCAGTGGATTACACCGTTATGACCCCTCCGCACAACGATTTCGAAACATTCCCTTGCCCCAAAACCTACGTGGAGGTGCCCAACCCGCCATTCGTAGTATTGTTGCTACGCCCAAGGGCCATTTGTTACTGGGCAGCAGCGACAATGGCCTGATTGACTACGAACCCCAAAGTGGAGCCTGTCGACAACACCAACACAGCGACGCCGATCCCTTTTCGATCAGCAGCAACCTCATCCGCAGCATTTTGATCAGCAAAAACGGCCAAATCTGGATCGGGAGCATCAACGGTGGCCTGGATCGCTTTGACCCCATCACTGGCCGCTTCTACAATTACCAAAACGAACCCGACGACCCCCAAAGCCTCTCCCAGCGCACCGTATCCGCCCTCTACGAAGACAACCAGAGCAACCTCTGGATTGGCACCCACCGCGGTGGAGTGAACCTCTACATGCCCAAAACCGAAAAATTTGAACTGTACCGCCAGGAGCCCCGCCCGAATAGTTTGAGTTACAACGACGTCAAGGCCTTTGTCGAAGACCGCTACGGCTACATCTGGATCGGAACTGATGGGGGAGGCTTGAACCGCTTTGAGCGCAAAACCCGCAGTTTTAAGCATTACCGGCACCAGGCTTTTGACCCGCGAACGATTGGTTCCAATGAAGTGCTAGACGTCTTTGAAGATCGGCAGGGGCAACTGTGGGTGGGGGCCTGGGGCGGAGGACTGTGCTTGTACGAGCGCAACAGCGAGCAATTCACGCGCTTTCAGCACCGCCCTCGGGATTCCAGCAGCATCAGTTCCAATTACATCCAAAAGATCTTTGAAGACCAGAAAGGCAATTTTTGGGTGGCTACCTATTTTGGTGGACTAAACCTGTTTGATCGCCAAAGCCTGACTTTCCGCCGCATCAACCGCAGCCAAAGTGGCAAAACCCGCCTCCTGGGCAACAACATCGTTTCGATCAACGAAGACCACCAGGGAAACCTTTGGATCGGTACCGACGACGCTGGTCTCAATTGCCTCGACGCCAGTACGGGCGAGTTCAGCCATTATTTTCACCAGGATGAAAAAAAGCCCGACCTGCGGGTTCTTTTTGTAGATAAAAAAGGCCAGTTGTGGTTGGGTCAGGCTGGGCTTTACCAGTTTGATCCGTCACAAAATCAATTCAAATTATGGACGGAAAAAGCTGGACTGGCCACAGCGTTTATCAAAGGAATTGCCGAGGATGAGGACGGCAATTTGTGGGTTTCCACCTCCCATGGCCTCACCAAAATTCACCCCAAAACCCTGCGCTTTCGCAAATTCAATACCGCCGATGGACTCCAGGGCCTGGAATTTGAAGCCAATGCCTATTTAAAAACCACAGACGGACAACTCTTTTTCGGCGGGGTGAATGGCTTCAATGCCTTTTATCCCCAAAACATCGCCACCAACGAATATGTGCCCCCGGTGTACCTCACCGATTTTCACCTCTACAACGAAAAGGTTTGGCCAGGGGATAAAAACTCGCCCTTAAAGCAAGACATCAGCTCGACCGATAAAATAGTGCTCAGCTACAAACAGGCCACTTTTTCCTTTGACTTCGCTGCCCTGAATTACACCGCCGCTGAAAACAACCAATACGCCTACACGCTGGAAAACTGGGACCAGGGCTGGAATGAAGTAGGCACCGAAAAGCGCGCCTCCTACACCAATGTGAGCCCCGGAGAATACACCTTTCGCGTCAAAGCCAGCAACAACGATGGCGTGTGGAACGAAAGCGGGCGCAGTTTAAAAGTGATCATTTTGCCCCCTTTTTGGGCCACCTGGTGGTTTCGGACTTTGCTGGTTTTGAGCATCAGTGCGGGCTTGTACTGGTTTTACCGCTTCCGCCGGGGGTTGGAACTGCAACGTTTGGAAGAGCAAAAGCGAGAGGAATTGCACCAATTGCAGTTGCAATTTTTCACCAACATCACCCACGAATTCCGCACGCCGCTGTCCCTGATTTTAGGGCCGATCGAAAAGTTGTTGAAAGAAGAAACCCGCCTGAGCCAACGCAAGGACTATCAGGTCATCCAGCGGAACACCAATCGGCTCCTCCACTTGGTCAACGAGTTGATGGATTTTCGCAAATCTGAAGCGGGCATTTTGCGCCTGCACGTGATGGAAGGCAATGTCGCCTGGTTTTTGCAGGAGATTGCCGAAGAATTTAGCACACTGGCCCAGGAAAAAAACATTGACTTTGTGGTGAACCCTGGGTATGCCAGCACTGGATTTTGGTTTGACCGACAAATTTTGGAAAAAATCCTCATCAACCTGATCAGCAATGCTTTCAAATACACCCCCGTAGGTGGTCGGATTACGCTGGAAATTGTGGAAAACCTGGACAATTTTAAACCCAGTTTTGCCAATGAACTGACCCTGAAAAGTGAGTACAAAGCCCAACGTTACCTCTATTTTCGGGTGCTCGACAATGGGATTGGCATTTCCAAAGAATCCATCGGGCATTTGTTCGAACGTTACTACCGCATTTCGGATGCCCACTTGGGCTCCGGGATTGGTTTGGCTTTTGTCAAAAGTTTGACCGCCCTGCACAAAGGGGCAATTCTGGTGTCCAGTGAGCGGCACCAGGGTACCGAAATTGTGATCGGGATTCCCTGCACCCGAGAAGATTATGGCCCAAATGAGCTTTGGCTTGATGGCCTGAATAGCCCGGCTACTCTGGAAAGCTTTCAGGCACAGTATGATTATTTTATGCCTTTGGGCGAGGAAAAACCCGAGTTGGGCGTTGAAAACCCCATCATTTTTTCACCCAGTCTCCACATCCTGGTGGTGGATGACAATGAAGAATTGCGTGCCTTTTTGCGGGAGGTTTTGTCTGCTCAGTACCACATCTCCGAAGCAAAAGATGGCCAGGAAGCCTACGAAAAAGCCCTGGCCCAACAACCCGACCTCATCATCAGCGACATCATGATGCCCGTGATGGATGGCATCGAATTTTGTAAAAAAGTGAAAGCGGATCCGTACTTGGCCCACATTCCCTTCATGCTGT
>JAIXOO010000170.1 GCA_027486765.1 Saprospiraceae bacterium | reverse complement strand
GCGGTATTGGCGGGCAACGAACTGATCGAGACCTTTGAAGATGTGCCCAATGCCTTCAAAGCCATCAAAAAAGCCATTGCCGATGGTTTGTTGAAAGAAGCTGATTTGAACCAAAGGGTACGCCGCATCCTGATGGCCAAATCCTGGGTTGGGCTCGACAAATATCGGCCCATCCAGCTCAAAAACCTGATTCAGGACCTGAATACCATCGAATCTGATCTGTTGAACCGCCAAATGGCCGAAGCGGCGCTGACTTTGATCAAAAATCAAAACGAGGCCCTGCCCATCCGCGATTTGACCCAAAAAATTGCCGTGGTTTCTATCGATGCAAGTCAAACCACGGCCTTCCAAAAAATGGCCAGCAATTACACCAATGTCGACCATTTTTTGATCCCCATCAATGCCAATGATACCAGCATTTTGAACGTGCAAAAAGCGACTCAAAGTCACGATGTCCTGGTGATCGGGGTACACCTACAAAACATTCGCCCCGGTGCCAAATACGGTTTGACGGAAAGTAACCTCAAAGCTTTGAACGTATTGTGCGCTGGCGGTAAGGGCATTGTCGTGCTCTTTGGAAACCCTTATACTTTGGATAAAATCCCCGCACTGGACAACGCCAAGGCAGTGGTGATGGCTTATCAATTCACCAATTACCTGGAAGACGCAGCCGCACAAGCGGTGTTTGGTGCCATTCCATTCAAAGGTAAATTGCCAGTGACGGTCAACGAAAAATTCCCGCTGGCGATGGGCATCACCAGTCCGGCCATTGGGCGTTTGTCTTATGGCATCCCTGAGATGGTGGGCATTAACAGCCAAGAACTGATTGGGCGCGTTGATTCCATCATCAACCTGGGCTTGCGCGAAAAAGCCTACCCAGGCGCAGTGGTACAAATTGCCAAAGATGGCCGGGTCATTTACCAAAAAAACTACGGCTACCATACTTATGAAGCCGCCACTAAAGCGCGCAGCAGCACTACACAAGGCATCAGCTTTCAAGTCAGCAACAAAAACGACGTGATGGACGAAAAGGTGGTGCTCAATAACAACACGGGTTCCATCCTATCCAATGGTAAAGGCGCTAGCAATGGGGCCGTACAACTCACTGACCTTTACGACCTGGCCTCCGTCACCAAAATCAGCACCTCGGCGCTGGCCGTGATGGAACTGATGAGTGCGGACAAATTTGACCTGGACAAAACCTTTGCCGATTATTACCCGGAATTTGCCAACTCCAACAAGGCCAACCTGACGTTCCGCAATATGCTCACCCACCGAGCTGGCCTCCGTGCCTTTATTCCATTTTGGACCGCAGACATTGATTCTGTTCAAACGGTCAAAAACAGCCTGGCTTACCGCGAAAAATATGCAGCGCAACTGCGCCTGAATTTTTTCCAACGTTTGTTCGGTGGAAAAAAGAAGCTTGATCGCAAAATTCTTACGGCTATTCGGACCGACAAAACCATGTGGCGAGAATGCCTCAACGCCACTTCCAAAACCTGGAAAGCGGGCCTTTATGCCGAAACCCGCTCTGAGGAATATCCGATCCAACTCACCGACAACCTCTACCTAAGCAAAAAATACGAACAAAGCATTTTTGAAGCCATCAAAAATTCGCCCATCAAACCCGAACAGGGCTATGTGTACAGCGATTTGCACTACATGCTTTACCCTACCATGATGGGGCGGATTGCGGGTATGGAATGGGAACGCTTTCTAAAACAAACCTACCAAGCCATTGGGGCCAATACCTTGACTTACAACCCCCTGCGTTTTTATGACAAAAGCCGCATCGCGCCCACTGAAGTCGATAGCCTTTTCCGCAACACCCTCGTCCACGGGCGGGTGCACGATGAGGCCGCCGCACAATTGAACGGGGTATCGGGCCATGCTGGCCTGTTCGGCAGCGCTAACGACCTGATGAAACTGATGCAATTGTACTTGCAAAAGGGCTATTATGGTGGCAAACAATTCATCAAACCAGAGGTGATGGATTCTTGCACCCGTTATCAATTCCCGGAGTTGAACAACCGCCGGGGCATTGCTTTTGACAAACTGGATTTGAACCCCAGTGTCAGCAATGGGCCGCGTTTGGCTTCGCCGGATAGTTACGGGCATTCGGGTTTCACCGGGCCTTTTACCTGGATCGATCCGAAGACTCAAACGGTGTATGTTTTCTTGTGCAACCGGGTGTATCCGACGCGGGATAACGGGAAAGTGAGCAGTTTGAACATTCGGACGGGGATTGGGGATGCGATTTATAAGAGCATTAAGCAATAATGCTCACTTTTCCTGAGGTGCCTCTTTGGTGTCTTAAGTTCCTTAGGTGGTGAAATTTTGCCCCGCTCCGCGAGGCTTTGTTTTTTCACCACCTAAGAAACTTTAGGCACCAAGATACACCTCAGGGATGCTTCCATCTGCAAATAAAATGAAATGAAAAAACTAATTGGTATAACATTTAGCCTTGGATTATGCCTGTTCGCTTTTGGGCAAAATGAGGACATCCAGAAAATCCGTAGCAGCCACCAAAACCGCCACCACGAGCTCCTCAACGAGTACGTCCAGTTTTGCACCCTGCCCAACACCTGGAACGATCCAGAGCAACTGCGCCAAAACGCCGCCTTCATCGTGGAGATGATGAAAAAACGGGGCATCAGCAACGCCCGTACCATTGAGGCCAATGTACCCGGAGCAATACCAGCAGTGTATGGCGAAATCCTCAGTCCTGGCGCTACCCGCACCCTGGTGTTTTACGCTCACTACGATGGCCAACCCGTCAATCCAGCCAAGTGGGCGGAGGGTTTGTCACCCTTCAAACCGCAACTGGCGACCGCAGCGTTGGATAAAGGAGGGAAATTCCTCGATTTGCCACCCGCCAGCAGCCCCCTCAACGATGATTGGCGGCTCTACGGCCGGGCTACTGCCGACGACAAGGCGGGCGTATTCACCCTCCTCAATGCCTATGACGCCATTCGCCGCAGTGGCTTAAATCCTGGCATCAACTTGAAGTTCTTTTTTGAGGGCGAAGAAGAACGGGGCTCTACCAATCTGGGGGCCATTTTAGCCGCCAACAAAGACTTGCTGAAAGCCGATGCCTGGATCATTGTCGATGGCCCTATGCACGCCTCGGGGCGCAAACAAATCACCTTTGGGGTGCGCGGTGATGTGAACATGAATTTAACCGTCTTTGGAGCCAAACGCCCATTGCACAGTGGCAATTACGGTAACTGGGCCCCCAATCCTGCCCTCAAGTTAGTCCACCTGCTGGCTTCAATGAAGGACAACAAAGGCAAAGTGCTGATCAAGGGCTTTTACGACGATGTGATTCCTTTGAGCAAAAGTGAACGTCAGGCTTTGTCGGCGATTCCTGATCCTGCGCCCATCATGCAAAAAGAATTGGCCTTCGCAGCCTCAGAAAATCCGCAACGCAGCTACCTGGAATCCATCACTACCCTACCCACCCTGAACATCAACGGCATTGAAAGTGCCAACGTGGGCCGACTGGCCAGCAACATCATCCCAACCTTGGCGACGGTTACCCTGGATTTGCGGCTGGTGAAAGGCAACGATACCAAGCGGCAGATTCAAAAGGTAATCGACCACGTCAAAAAGCAGGGCTATTATGTCCTGGATCGTGAGCCTACGGAAGAGGAACGCCTGCAACATGCCAACATTGCGGTGATCCGCCATGGGGAAGGCTACAATGCTCAACGCACTTCGATGGATTTGCCGATTTCGCAGGCGGTGATCAAGGCGGTGCGCGGGACCAGTAGTCAGGAGATTGTACTGATGCCTTCGGCGGGCGGGAGTTTGCCCTTGTATTTGTTTGAAGAGGTCTTGAGTATGCCGCCGATCACGATTCCAGTGGTCAATTACGACAACAATCAGCATGGGGAGAATGAAAACCTGCGGATTGGGTGTTTGTGGGAGGGCATTGAGACGGTTGCGGCGGTGATGTTGATGAAGTGGTGATGGCTTGGAGCAATGGAAGTCTAATCTCAAGAAAGCAGCGAGAATCACGGAGTGATTCAATCTTGAATAGCCGCGGTCGTCCGCGGTAAAATGAACAGGGGAATGTATCACAACCGCGGCAGCGGTTGAACAAATCGGGGCGAAATTCAACCGCTACCGCGGTTGCGAAACCTCGCAAAGCCTCTAAATCCGCGGACGACCGCGGCTATTCAAGATTCAACCGCTGCCGCGGTTGGTGCTTCAAAATTTGGGATAATTCATCTTAAATGCCCCCTTTGTCAGGCGGCAACAGATTTCTGGTCTGGCTAATTGGATATCAATAATTTTGAGGCTACGATTAGGCAAATGTTGACAACCATTAAAAGTCTCATTAAATTGTTGACTTGATTTTCCTCAACTATACCTGTTTCAAAATAGGGCTTTGACAAAAAATTAGCAGAACTATTCGAACCCTTGTCATGAAATCTAACCTCCAACTGCTGCTCGACCACTACCATGCAGAAGAAATTTGGCTTAAAAGTCAACTCAAACAATGCACCCAAGAATGGGACTACATTCAAGCACAGGCATATGCCAATACGCTAGCTGACGTGCAACATAAGCTTCATGTGCTGCATCAATTGGCAAATCCGCTGGTGGATGAAATCAAACGTGTAGAAAAAAGTTTGGACTATTTGCAGGCCAAGATTCAGCATGCCAAGGCAGAAGGTTTGTCCGAACGTAACATCGAGCAATATTTTGGCGAGCCTTTGGCTTACGGGCAACAAAAACTATTGGATTTGCAGGGGCAACAAAAAAAGAAGCTTTTCTTCACGGATGCAGCGCAGCTTGAAGAGGCCTTGGAGTATTTGATGCTCAATCGCTACCTAAGGCTTTGTATCAAAGAGTTGAAAGAAGACGATTCCATCCTTGAAGTGTATTGTCATTCAGACAATTGTTTAAAAATAATTTATCTCAAGGAACTTCCGATGGATGAAGACAACGATTTTGGACGAGAATGGTCTGCCCTAAAAAATCTGGGCTTTTCTTGGCAAGACAATTACCTTACCCTGAGCATTCCAATCTCAACAGTAAAAAATTTTATCCAACTCAAAATAATCCTAGCTCAATTGCTTTTTGACGTTGCACAAATCCGGCCTGGCAAACAAATGCTGCTGGTTTTTGAATGGTAAATATGTTGATGAGACCCTACTTCTTTTTCCTTACCAAAGCAACCACCGAAACCAGCGCCCAAGTCCCTTCCAAAATCGTAAACGGGATCGATTTGATCAGCACCGAGGACACACATGCCAAAACTGCGCCGATCAAATTCATCCATACATAAGCTCGGCTTTCGTTGTCAATTTTGTTGAACAAATTGAGAAAGTAGGCGAGGAGAATGAGTCCTACGCCGAAGTAGCCAAGTAAGTCTGCCATGATTAGTGTGATTTTAAGCTGTAAATTTAGGATTTAAC
This sequence comes from Saprospiraceae bacterium, assembly GCA_027486765.1. Taxonomy (GTDB): domain Bacteria; phylum Bacteroidota; class Bacteroidia; order Chitinophagales; family Saprospiraceae; genus Haliscomenobacter. The sequence goes on along the minus strand of JAIXOO010000170.1, from coordinate 7,877 downwards.
GTGAATTTTGAATTAGCAGCGCAAAATGTGCGACTTCTCCGAAGTCGTAAAATCTTAACTACCACCATTATCTACAAATGTGTGACCTCTCCGAGGTCATCAGATCGACTTCGGAGAAGTCGTACATTTGTAGAAATGTTGCATATGAGTTTTTTACGACTTCGTAGAAGTCGCACATTATTGATTATCAATGAAATTAATTCAAGATCCGCGTGATTTAAACAAGCGGATTTGTGCTTCAATCATAGGTAAAGCTTCACCACTTTTTCCCTGTATCCAGTATCCATTTTTAGCCCGTTCCAATTGCCTAGTAAACTCATTCTCTCTGGGATTGATGTCCACAACTACACTGGATTTTGCCAAAACCGTATCCACGATTCGTTTAGGCAAATTGGTGGCTCCCGAGGTACCTACCAAAAACAACAAACTGGTTTCTTTAGCGATCCTCAGCACCGAGTCCAGCTTGTAAAATTTTTGATTGTAGTATTCGTCAAACCAAAGGACGTGTGGACGGGTCAATTCACCACATTTGGGGCAGCTCAATAGTTTCACTTCATCAGTACGCAAATGGGGTTGTTCGCCCCGTGCTAGTAATTCTATTGGAATGGGATATAATTCACTGCTACAGTTTGCACTACAACGCATGTAGCACAAATCTCCATGAATCAAATACAGTTGACTCAAATCGAGCGGGGTTTGAAAATGCAAACCATCTACATTTTGGCTGATCAGCGCAAAGCGCTCTGGGATGAGTTGTTGAATGTTGGCCAAGGCAAAATGGCCTGAATTAGGTCGAGCTCGCTGACACAGGTGGATGCGATACAAATACCAATTCCATACTTGATGGGCATTGACATTGAACATTTGCAGGGTGCCCATTTCTTGTGGAGTGTAATTTTTTGAACCAATGGTCCAAAAGCCGTCCACATCACGGAATGTAGGAATTCCACTTTCCGCCGAAAGACCAGCGCCCACTAAAAATGTAATTTTCCTTTTACCTTGGAGCTGTAATTGGAGTACATCGAAAAGTTCTGTGTCAAGCATTGATGTTTTCGTTTTGATCCCCGCTCAACAACCTTTTTAGTCAGCTTAGTTCCCCAACTGGAAAATGCTCACACCGGCGAATACGCCACCTCCGGCAACCAATGCCGCACATACTCCCCATTCGGGTCATACCTTTTAGCCTGAGTTTCCATATTGAAATAGCGGTCTTCACGCGGATCGGAGCCTACGCCGGCCACGTAATTCCAGTTGCCCCAGTTGCTGCATACATCGTAATCGACGAGTACTGACTCGAAGTATTCCGCGCCCATTTGCCAGTTCACATGTAGATCTTTGACCAAGTAGCTGGCAACATTTTGGCGGCCCCGGTTGGACATGAAACCCGTGTGTTTGAGTTCCAACATATTGGCATCAACGAAAGGAACGCCTGTTCTTCCTTCGATCCAGGTATGCAAAGCGTCCTGGTCATTTTTCCACTTGGGATCGGCAACACCTCGGGTTCCGCCAATCTGGAAAATTTTGCTGCCGTGTTTTTTGCCCATGAAGCGGAAGAAGTCCCGCCACAAGAGTTCAAAAAACAACCAATAAGTCGATTCATTGGCACCCCGCTCAGCTTCGTAGCGTTTCAGCTCGTGGTAAACCATCTTGGGAGAAAGGCAACCTTGCGCCAACCATGGACTGAACTTGGAGGAATAATCCCCGCCCAAAAGTCCGTTACGCGTTTCTTTGTACTCTTTGATCAGGTCACTTCCCCAGAGGTAGTAGTTCAAACGTTTTAAACCTTCGGTTTCCCCTCCTTTAAAAGGTAGTGCAGCTCGGGAATCGAGTTCAAAGGCTTGGTGTCCAAAATCTTCCAGTCTTGGGATATCCCCCACTGCTACGTCAACGCTCCATGGGTTGAAGGTTTTATCTGGCCGGGTCAAAGGCTCCCGCACTGGCACAATTCGTTCTACCTCTTTGCGGAATTGGGTAAACACATCGGGAGTGTGCTGCACCGGGAAGGGCAGATCAGCCGTGTAATACAACATTTTACCTCGATTATAGCGCATTTCCTGTCCAATGCTCCACAATTTTTGCTCCAACGCATCTTGTACCTTTGACTCCTCTGAAGTACGTTCCCGATTGCAGAAAACCCAGCTCGTTTTGTATTCTTTAGCCAAATCAAAGAGTACCTCCTCGGGTTTACCTATCCGTACAACCAAGTCACTGTTGAGTTTGCGCAAGGATTGCCGCAAATCCGCCACACTCTCCAGAATAAATTTAGCGCGGTATTTACCCGTTTTGGGGAAGCCAAAACGCGTTTGACTTTTAAAAGTCCGTTCATCAAAAACGAATACAGGAATCACTTCGTATGCATTGCGGAGTGCATCTTGAAGTGCTTCGTTATCGTGCAAGCGCAAGTCCTGCCGAAACCACACAATGGCTCTTCTTCTCATGGTCAATCATCGTTTTTGTATTGGTATTGGGCTCGACGAATACAACAAAAGCGACTGGGGCTAGTTCAGCATTGGATTGTAATTTTTTTTACAAAATCAATTTCAGTGACGACCTTTGCACAATGCCGCACAATTGATGGATCATGTTAAAAGCATTTCAGGACTATTTATCGGACTTATTGCAGGACAACCCTGGCAATTACCGCTTTTTGCTCGCCATCAGCGGTGGAAAGGACTCCATCGTTTTGGGAGATCTATTCTATTGTTCTGGCATTCCCTTTGGCATTGCCCACATGAATTTTCAATTGCGCGGCGAAGCTTCCGATGGCGATGAACGTTTTGTACAAGCCTTTGCCCAACGTTGCGAGGTGCCCTGTTTTACGACAGCAGTGGATACCAAAGTTTATGCTGCCGAGCAACAATTGTCTACCCAAATGGCCGCCCGCAGCATGCGTTACAGCTGGCTCGAACAAATCCGTCAGGAGCAAGGCTTCGACTACATCGTCACGGCCCATCACCTGAATGATTCGGTGGAGACCATTCTCTACAATTTCACCAAAGGCAGCGGCATCAAAGGTATGTTGGGCATTCCAGCAGTGAATGGTCGGGTGATTCGCCCTTTGTTGTTTGCCACCCGTACTACAATTGACGCCTACTACACCCAGGAGGAGTTGGTTCACCGCGAAGACTCCAGCAATGCTGAATCGGGCTATGCCCGCAATTGGATCCGGCACCAGGTGGTCCCAAATCTGCAAAAATTGAACCCATCTTTTGAGCAAACCGTGAGCCGCAATCTGGTTTATTGGCAACAGATCAACACCTGGTTTGAACAAGAGGCCGCGCAAATTAAGGCCAAAATATGGCATACGGAACCACTCCGTCATACCCTACAGCTCAGCTCCATCCAAGGCCATCCAGCCTTGTTGACTTTGTTGTTTCACTGGTTGCAAGGATTTGGGTTCGTAGCTGAGCAAATCAGTGGAATACACAGCTCGGTTTTGGAGCAAAAGCAAGGGAAAATGTTTTTGAGCAAAAGCCATAAAGCGCTCATTCACCAGAACAACCTGATCATCGAAGCTCAAGATACCCGTCCTGAACCGCCTCAACTGTGGCCAGCAGAGGCGTTTAGCCTGTCGCTGCACGGACAAAAAATAACAATTTCTACATATACAAAAGGCCCAATATCAATCCCTCATCAACCGGATATTGCCTGGGTAGATGCTGCTGAATTGAGCTTCCCGCTGGAGCTGCGGCACTGGCGTGCAGGTGATGTGTTTTACCCCCTGGGAATGGCCGGAAAACCTAAGAAAATTCAGGATTATTTCACCGACGAAAAGATCGATCGTTTTGCTAAAGAACGCATTTGGTTGTTGGTAAATGGCGATGGGCGGATCATTTGGGTACTCGGTTTTCGGGTGGATGACCGTTTTAAAATTCGGGAGGATACTACCCATTTCGCCGAGTTCCAACTCATACCCCAGCTTGATTTATCAAAAGAATAAACTAACTTTGGAGAAGCAAAAATCAACCCACCGATTATGAAACAGATCATTTACTCGCTCATTTTTCTGTTTATCGCTACTGTAGCAAACAGTCAGACGACCAATATCGCCGTGCCCAAAACCCAAAAAGGTGTTGTGACCAAACTCGCGGCCACCTGGTGCCCGTTTTGCGGCAGTATGGCCTGGGATACTTACAAAAAAATGGTAACAGACCTAAGTGGGCAGTCACTGGTTATGGTAGCGCATCGCAGTTCCAGCAGCCGTTTGTACAGTGCAACCGCAGAAAAAGTATTGAATGCCTACGAACCCGTTTTTTATCAACCCTATTTCTTTTTCAATACCAAGCTAATTGGAGAGGGCGATGGTTCAACTGAGCTTGATATGCAAAAAGCCTTGGCCAATTTCACTGCAACCACCCCCCTTGCCCAAACTGGGCTCGCGGTCAAATTCAACCCTACTAACCGCGATTTGGAAGTAACGGCCAAAACAGAGTTTTTTAAAACAGCTACGGGTAATTATTTCACAGGAATCTACCTGATCGAAAAATCAGTCATCGAACAGCAGTCCAATCGAGGTTCGATGGCCGAACACCTCAACGTATTGCGCACCCATTTTGGCACCAGTGAATTTGGTTTTGAAATCGGTTCGGGTACCATGATGAACGGGTTCTTTAAAACGATCTCTACCAAAACCACCTTAGCTACCAAAATAAACCCTGCCAATATCATCATCGCCAGCATCCTGTGGCAAAAAACCGGGGACAACGCTTACACTATGGTCAATGCCAACTGGACCGATCAAGTGAGCAGCGTGACCACCAGCGTAAAAGAAAACCAAGCTTTAAAAGCAGACTATAGCATTAGTCCCAACATCGTTCAGGACAAAGCCAATCTGGAGTTCAACCTACCTAAAACGGGTAAAAACGTATTGGTTCAAGCGTATGACGTCAAAGGCCAGGTGGTCGCTACGATTTTCAGCGGCAGCTTGCCTGCTGGCAAGCACCAGTTCCAACTGAATCGCCAACAACTAAGCAGCAAAGGGCTTTATTTTGTTCGTTTGCAGGTGGATGGGCAGTTTGCGACCAGACAAGCCGTGGTGCAATAATTTCGGATTTCGGGATTTCGGATTTCGGGGGAGACAACTCATGAGTTAGTACGGCATTAGCACATTGGATTTTCAAACATGAAATACCTATTTTGTGCTCGTTTTACATTAAGACTCAGCGCTACACCGAAATCCGAAATCCCGAAACCCGAAATTCAATCACATGCTGGATTTTTTGACCTACACCGATACCCTCCAAATCAAAACCCAGGATCAAAAACGCTTCATCTTTGATCCCATCCGCAAAAAGTGGCTGGTGCTGCAACCCGAAGAATTTGTCCGCCAACTCATCGTCCAATACCTCCTTCAAAACAAAGGGTACAACCGCAACCGCATCGCCATCGAGCGCGGCATCAAAGTCAATGGCTTGGCCAAACGTTGTGACATCCTCGTCTACGATCTGGACATGCAGCCCTTCCTCCTAATCGAATGCAAAGCCCCCGAAATCCCACTCGATGCCAATGTTTTCCACCAAATGGCCGTGTACAACATGCAGTTGCGCGTACCTCACCTGATGATGAGCAACGGTGGAGCGAGTTACATTTGTAAGATTGATGTCGAAAATCAGGAATATACCCTCCTCCAAGACTTGCCATAAAGCCTTCCAGATTATACCTTTGCTGCATTAGGGCGATAAAAAAATAAGTGTTCATTTTGCCAAAGGATTAGATGAGTCAACGGTTCATTTCAAGTGTCTTATCTAATCCTTTGGCTCAAGAAAAATGAACACTTATTTTTGCCCCACTACTTACTCTGTAGCCTAACCAAAAATGACCAAAAAAACCATCCTGATTACCGGGGCCGGAGGGCAGATCGGCTCGGTACTGACCAGAACACTGCGCGATACTTATGGCACCGCCTCGGTAATTGCTACCGACATCCGCAGCACCGAATTGGGCGATGGCCCCTTCGAGTTGCTGGATGTGCTGAACGGCAATCGTTTACACGAATTGGTGAATCGTTACCGAGTCACGGAAATTTACCACCTGGCCGCCATCCTGTCTGCTCGTGGGGAACAAAACCCCAAAATTGCCTGGGACATCAACATGGACAGCCTCTTCAACGTGCTGGATGCCGCTAAGGAACGCAAACTCAAGGTGTTTTTCCCGAGCTCCATCGCGGCATTTGGGCCGAACACCCCCAAAGTCAACACTCCACAGGAGACCATCACCCAACCTACTACCGTGTACGGCATCAGCAAAGCGGCGGGTGAGAACTGGTGCCAGTATTACTTCCTGAAGTACGGCCTCGACGTACGTTCGGTGCGTTTCCCCGGCATCATTGGCTATCAATCTTTACCGGGCGGTGGTACCACAGATTATGCGGTTGACATTTACCACAAGGCAACTCTGGGCGAAGAATTTACCTGTTTTTTAGGGCCGGACACTCGCCTGCCGATGTTGTACATGGACGATGCCATCCAAGGTGTGTTGCAACTAATGAATGCGCCCAAGGACAAACTCAGTGTGCGCACCAGCTACAACCTGGCGGGAGTGTCCTTCACCCCAGCCGAGATAAGCGCCGAAATTCAAAAACATCACCCCGATTTCAAGATCCACTACGCCCCCGATTTTCGGCAAGCCATCGCCGATTCCTGGCCGCAAAGCATCGACGACCAGCAGGCACGCCAGGATTGGAACTGGCAGCCTCAATTCGATTTGGCTCGCATGACTGCGGATATGTTGAGCCATTTAGCTGAAATGTTGAAGGTTGAAAAGTTGAAAAGTTTGGTCACCCAAATTTGATCTTTTCACCCCTCGACTTTTCTACTATTTTTCAACCTTTCAACCCTCAACATTTCAACTATGTACACTGCTCAAACCAGCCTGGAACAAGAACTACAAGACCTGCGCGATGCGGGCCTCTACAAATCCGAGCGCATCATCACCAGTCCACAGGGGGCGGAAATTGCCCTGAATTCGGGCAAAGAGGTGCTCAATTTTTGCGCCAACAACTATCTGGGTTTATCTGCTCATCCCGAAGTGATCAAAGCCGCCAAAGAAGCCATTGATACCCACGGCTTTGGGATGTCCTCGGTGCGGTTCATTTGTGGCACCCAGGACATCCACAAGGAATTGGAGCAAAAAATATCCCAATTTCTCGGCATGGAGGACACTATCCTCTACGCTGCCGCCTTCGACGCCAATGGTGGTTTGTTTGAACCTCTGCTCGGTGCCGAAGACGCCATCATTTCCGACGAACTCAACCATGCCTCCATCATCGACGGCATCCGGCTGTGTAAGGCCGAGCGCCACCGCTACCGCCACAACGACATGAACGACCTGGAGGACAAACTCCAAAAAAGTGCAGGTGCCCGCCGCATCCTAATTTCTACCGATGGTTGTTTCTCGATGGACGGTACGATCGGGCAATTGGATAAAATTTGTGACCTGGCCGAACGATACAACGCCATGGTCATGATCGATGAATGCCACGCCACCGGCTTTTTGGGCAAAACCGGCCGCGGCACCCACGAATACCGCAATGTAATGGGGCGCGTGGACATCATTACGGGTACGCTTGGCAAAGCATTGGGTGGTGCATCTGGTGGTTTTACGGCTGCACGCAAAGAAATTGTGGAGTTGTTGCGCCAACGTTCGCGGCCTTATTTGTTTTCCAATACGCTGGCTCCGTCTATCGCTGGCGCTTCGATTAAGGTGCTGGATTTGTTGAGCTCCTCCACCGAGCTACGCGATAAACTGGAGGCCAATACCAAATACTTCCGCACCGCCATGACCGCCGCAGGTTTTGACATCCTGCCAGGAGAGCACCCTATCGTGCCCATTATGCTGTATGACGCCAAACTGGCTCAACAATTCGCGGCCCGGCTCCT
>JAIXOO010000420.1 GCA_027486765.1 Saprospiraceae bacterium | reverse complement strand
TTCAAATATTCCGGACGGATGAGCACCCGGTCGTCGGGTAAAACTTGCCAGTTGTGTGCTCCAAAATACTGCATGACCAGTTTTTGCTCCAAAATATTGGCCTCTCCGGTCAAACCTGCCACATAAGCGTTGCATGGTTGATGATAAATCTCCCGCGGAGTACCAACCTGTACCAAACGGCCTGCCTGCAAAATACCCATCCGTTGCGACAATCCCAAAGCATCAGTCGCGTGATGGGTGACAAAAATACAAGCAGCTCCGGTTTGTGCCACCGAATTGCGGATGGTTTCCGCCAAGCGACGATTGTTGGGCAAATCCAGATTGGCAAAGGGTTCGTCCAGCAATAAAATCCGGGCTTCTTCAGCCAGGGCTCGGGCAATGGCCGTGCGTTGTTTTTCACCTCCAGAGAGCAGCTTGGTAGGGCGTTCAGCCAGGTCCTGCAATTGGCACAATTCCAACAGCTCTTCAATGCGGGCGTCACGGAATTCTTTTTCGTAGTAGCGCAATGCGTAACGAATGTTCTCCCGCACCGAAAGAGTAGCCGAAAGTTGGTAATCCTGGTGCACAATTTTGATGTCGGGATGCCCCGGAATGAGCAAATCACTAGGCAATGGCAGTTTTTCACCCTCCAGCCATACCTCACCCGCATCGGGGTTGATCAGGTTGGCGGCCAACTGTAAGAGGGTACTTTTGCCCGCTCCACTTTCCCCCAACAACCCAAAAATCTCTCCAGCCTGCAAGTCCAGACTGAGTTGGTCAACAACCAGCTGATCCGGCTGATATGCCTTACTGATGTGGCGGAGTTCAAACAATGGTGTGCTCAACAAGATATTTTTTGGGTAAAACGATGAATGCGCCGGAAAGTTAAGCATTATCTCGTTTTGTTTTAAAGTTCTATCCCGTACCTTTGCGGCTTGGAACTAAACCATTCCATTTGCTTGTTTGTCTTCCCATTACAATAGACTTGATGAACAAAAAGTCTAATCATTAAACAACCATCAAAATGACCTTAGAAGATCGGATCAATGAAGCCCTGAAAGAGGCAATGAAGGCCAAAGACGAAGCCACCAAACGGGGCTTGCGTGAAATCAAAGCCCAAATTCTGCTGGCCAAAACCGATGGATCTGGCACGGAGATAAACGAAGAGCGCGAGATCCAGATTCTGCAAAAAATGGCTAAACAACGCCGCGATTCCTTGACCATTTATGTGGAGCAGAACCGCGATGATTTGGCCGAAAAAGAACGGGAAGAATTAGCTGTCATCGAAAAGTTTTTGCCCAAACAACTCAACGCTGAAGAACTGACCGTCATCCTGCAAGGCATCATCGCCGAAGTAGGTGCCAGCTCGCCCAAAGACATGGGTAAAGTGATGGGCGCTGCCACTAAGCAGCTTGCGGGCAAAGCCGATGGCCGTTTGGTGTCGGAAGTTGTGAAGCAATTGCTCAAGTAACCTATAAAGGTTCCAGGGTTCCGGGGTTCCAAAGTTCCAGGGTTGGTCCTAACCCTGGAACTTTGGAACCCCGGAACCCTGGAACCCCAAATAACCGCCTTAACCAATGAACAAAGATTTTCTACAAGTGCTCGGTTTACAGGAAAAAAACCACGGAACCAGCACCGGATTGGAGTCTTCCAATCTCTCTCAGGTGTACCTCGACTCCTACTCACCCGTCGATGGCACTTACATTGCCAGTGTCAGTACGACCAGCCGCAAAGAATACGACCTCACCGTAGTCAAAGCCCAGGAAGCCTTCAAGACTTGGCGCAATGTCCCTGCCCCAAAACGGGGTGAGGTAGTCCGCCAATACGGCGAAGCGCTGCGCAAAAACAAGGATGCACTAGGCAAACTGGTGTCCTATGAAATGGGCAAAAGCCTACAGGAAGGCCTCGGTGAAGTGCAGGAAATGATTGACATCTGCGATTTTGCGGTAGGACTCTCCCGCCAACTGTACGGCCTGAGCATGCACTCCGAACGCCCCGGTCACCGCATGTACGAGCAATGGCACCCAATGGGTGTGGTGGGCATCATTTCTGCTTTCAATTTCCCGGTTGCGGTATGGTCTTGGAATGCCATGATTGCCATGGTTTGTGGCGATACCTGCATTTGGAAAGCTTCCGAAAAGACTCCCCTCTGCGCCGTAGCCTGCCAGAACATCCTGCACGAAGTGCTGCGCAACAATGAGGTGCCGGAAGGTGTCTCCTGTATCGTCAATGGCGACTACCGCGTAGGTGAATACATGACCCAAGACAAGCGACTTCCGTTGATCTCGGCTACGGGTAGCACTCGGATGGGCCGCACCGTTGGCGCAATGGTAGCCGCGCGCATGGGACGCAGCATCCTGGAGTTGGGTGGCAACAACGCCATTATTGTGACGCCAAGTTCTGATTTGAAAATTGTTTTGACAGGTGCCTTATTCGGCGCTGTGGGTACTGCCGGACAACGGTGTACCAGCACCCGCCGTTTGATTGTACACGAGAGCATTTACGATACCGTGCGCCAAGCATTGGCCAAGGCCTATACCCAATTGCGCATCGGCGACCCTTTGGATCAAAACAACCACGTTGGCCCGCTGATTGATCAAGCCGCGGTACGCAATTACAATAAAGCACTGGAACAAATCGAGGCAGAGGGTGGCAGCATGTTGGTACAAGGTGGCGTATTGGAAGGCCCAGGTTATGAAAGTGGCTGCTACGTCAAACCTTGTGTGGCTGAAATCAAACACGATGCTGCCATTGTTCATCACGAAACCTTTGCTCCCATTTTGTATTTGCTCAAGTACTCCGACCTGGAAGAGGGCATCGCCATCCAAAACGAGGTTCCACAAGGGCTTTCTTCGGCGATCATGACCAACAACTTGCGCGAAGCCGAACTTTTCCTCTCCAGCTCCGGCTCCGACTGTGGCATCGCCAACGTCAACATTGGTACCAGTGGTGCTGAAATTGGCGGAGCTTTTGGTGGAGAAAAAGAAACGGGCGGTGGCCGCGAAAGTGGCTCCGATTCCTGGAAAGCTTACATGCGCCGGCAGACGAATACGATTAACTACAGTACGCAATTGCCCTTGGCGCAGGGGATAAAGTTTGAATTGTAGGAATGATGAATGATAAATGATGAGTGATAAATTGTCAAGAAGCCTAAGAGCATGGACAATTCATCACTCATCATTTATCACTTATCACTCAAAAAGTACGTGGTTCTTCCCGCAATCGTACCCTTCTTCACTACTCCCTTGCCATCGGCGGGTACAAAACCTTCTACCCGCCATTGCCAGAGCCAATCTTCGGGGTAGTCTTTGTAATATGCACGGCGTTCTACCGCGTAGTTCAGGATTTTTTGCAGGGTGTGGAAAAGTAGTTTTTTCTCCTCTTGGGATAGGTCTTCAATGCGTGCTGCCGGGTGAATCCGGGTTTGGTAACACAGTTCATCTGCGTATAAATTGCCGACACCCGCCAGGTATTGTTGATTGAGCAAAAAGGCTTTGAGTTGGCCTTTTTTGACATTGATTAAATCGAGAAAGTCGGCTTCGGAAATGCGCAGGGCATCTTCGCCGAGGGGCAATGAGTTGATGTAGGCTTGTAAATCCTCCAGATACAGGATACGCGCAAACTTGCGGGGGTCGTCGAAGCCCAATTGAAAGCCATTGTCGAACACAAAGGCGAAACGTTCGTATTTGGGCCGATCCAGAGGGTCTTCGTAATACTTGATGTCGCCCGTCATGCCGAAGTGGAGCAGGACGTGATGGCCGTTGTCCAAACTGCCAAAGAGGTACTTCCCCCGACGGTACGAGCCCGTAAAGGTTCGCCCTTGCAGCCGTTCGGCAAACTGCGCCCCATCCATATTCCGAATGATTTTGTCGTCGTGTACGTCTACTCGTTGGATGCGCTGGTGCAGGGCGCTGGCATCGAAGTAGCGTTGGAAGGTGTTGACTTCGGGGAGTTCGGGCATGAGTACTTGGATTTTGGAGGATAAACAAGCTTTGAAAGAAAAGGTTAAAACGGACTGAATAAATTTCCATCAGCCCTTCCTTCTCGACGAATCCCGCACAATCAACCTCGTCTGCAACACCTTTGTCTCCACCCTCGGTTGGTCCAACTGCTCCAGCAACAACAACGCTGATTGTTCCCCAATTTCCCATACCGGCTGATCCACTGTGGACAAGGAAGGTTCAATAAGTGCCGAAACAGGATCATTGCTGAAACCCACAATGCCCAAATCCTGAGGGACTTTAATGCCCCGTTGTTTGGCCAACAGCAGCACTTCCAACGCCGAGGGATCGTTTACCGCAAAAATGGCCTCGGGTGGCTGCGGCAAATCCAACAAATGCCGAGCACAAAGCCGGGCGTTCTCTTCGGTCAGGTCGTGGTAAACGATCAAACTTTCGTCCATGGGCAGCCCATGTTTTTGCATGGCATCCACATAGCCTTGCATCCGCAGCCGGGCGATTTGCAGGATGCTGGGGCCAGCCAAATGGGCAATGCGGCGATAACCTTGTTCAATCAAGTGTTCCACCGCCTGAAAAGCGCCGGAATAGTCGTCGATGATGACCTGGGGCGTTTCCAATTCCGGGCAGACCCGGTTGAAAAACACCAGCGGAACTTCCTTTTGCAGTACGGTGCGAAAGTGGTCAAAATTTTCTGTTTTGCCCGTGATAGAAACCAACAGCCCATCCACCCGGCTGCGCAGCAAGGCTTTGACATTGGCGACCTCCGTTTCGTAGGATTCATCAGATTGGAAAATCATCAGGTTGTAGCCCGCCTTGGAGAGCACCGCTTGTGCGCCCATGATGATGGTGGGGAAAAAATAGTGCCGAAACTCGGGTACCAGCATTCCAATGATGTTGGTGCGGCGTTTGAGTAGGGCATTGGCTAGTGGGTTCGGCTCGTAGTCCAGCTCCTTGGCCAAATCCAAAATCATCTGGCGCGTGCCTTCGTGTATATCCGTATGCCCGCGTAGTGCCCGCGAGACGGTAGACTTGGAAATGCCCAACTGTCGGGCAATGTCCATAATGGTTACTTCGTGGTGGCGCTTGGGTTCTTGCGGTGTATTTTCATCACCAATTGTAAAATGGTAATCACAGGACTTGCAGTAGTAGCGTTGCTTCCCCCGCATGATGCCCGATTTTTGGATAAACTCGACTTGATTACACTTTTTACATTTGATCATACCTCTGGACTGTGCTCTTAGGAACGGAAAAAAAGAGAAGGTACACATTTCGGTTAATTTTTTTTACCGAAATCTCGCTATCGCTACCCGTTTCGAGAACCTTCCCGATAGGTTTTGTCCCGATCTGTCTACGCTATACAGTTGATTATTTTGACATTGACTTTATTTTCGGAAAAAAAATCGGCTCTCCAGGTTTTTTTAACCCAAAAAATTGGTTTTAAAAAATCACTTATCACCGACTTTAACCTTTCTACCTATGTCAGGCAAATTACAAATATTGCTTGTGTTTTTTGGTCTATTGACCAGTGCCCAAGCCCAAAATCTCTCCCTACGCGGAAAGATATCCGATTCCAGCGGAGAAGTGCTAGTTGGTGCCAGTATCGCTATAAAAGGCACCACTAGTGGAACTGTCTCTGAATTGGACGGCAGCTATCAACTGGAAGGTGTTTCACCGCAAGCCACACTGGTTATTTCTTACACCGGGTACCTCACCCAGGAGGTTGCGGTCAACAACCGCACACTCATTGACGTAATACTTGGTCTGGACGTGGAAGCCCTCAACGAAGTAGTTGTGGTAGGCTACGGTACCCAGCGCAAATCGAGTACCACGGGTTCCATCGTATCCATCAAAGCTTCAGACTTGATGCAAACGCCCGTGGTCAACGTGGCGCAAGGCATCCAGGCGCGAGCCTCCGGGATTCAGGTCACTCAAAACTCGGGCGCACCTGGTGGCAACGTCAGCGTACGCATTCGGGGTACCAACTCCATCAACGGCACCTCCGAACCACTCTACGTAGTGGACGGAATCCAGGTTTCCAACGGTGGCGGCATCAACGACATCAGCCCTTTGTCCACCATCAACCCGAGCGACATCGAGAGCATTGAAATCCTGAAAGATGCCGGAGCTTCAGCCATTTATGGTTCACGTGCGGCCAACGGGGTGGTACTCATCACGACTAAAAGGGGTAAAGCCGGGGCAACCCGGGTGACTTTCGACAGCTACTACGGTATCCAGAAGGTGCTCAAAACGCTGCCGGTACTCAACGCGACTGAATTCGCTCAAGTGGAAAATGAGGTTTTTAAGAACAACTATTACAGCAATCCCGCCTCGTTGGGCGAAGGAGTCGACTGGCAGGGCCTCATCTTCCGGGAAGCGCCCATCCAAAACCACCAGTTGTCCATCAATGGTGGCAATGAAAAAACCCAACTGGCGGTTTCGCTCAACTACTTCAACCAGGATGGGATCATGATCAATTCCAACTTCACCCGTTACTCCTTCCGCACTAACCTGGATCACCGCATCAGCAAAAAATTCAAGGTAGGAACCAGCATTTTGGGCAGCTACTCCATCAACTCTGGGGTTACCACTGGCTCTACTTCCGTTGGTGATGGCGCTGTAGTAACAGGCAGTATCCTTGGCGCTGCGATTGGTGCGCCACCGGTATTGCAGCCCTATCGTGCCGATGGCTCCATATTCCCCTTTGGAGAGCAGGGAGATGGGCGTTACCGCGAGGTAGCCAACCCATTGGGCTTTGCCGAAACCCTGAACCGCACCGATCTGCGCCGCACTTTGGCCAACTTCTACGGCGAAATAGAGATTTTGAAAAACCTGACCTACAAGGCCTCTTTCAACATCGATTTGCAAAACAACCTGAACGACCGTTACTCGCCTCGTTCGATCATAGCTGTGCGGGACTTGAACGACAACTCGGGCTCTGGTTCCAAATCCAACTCTAGTTTTACCGGACTTTTGCACGAAAGTATTTTGACTTATGCACAGCGATTGGGTGAAAATCAAACCCTGAAATTCACTGGCGTTTTTGCGACCCAATCTGACCTGAGCAACAGTAATTCTATTAGCGCTTCAGGCTTCCCCAACGATGCTACCCAAAACGAAGCGCTGCAATTGGCACTCAACCGAACGGTGAGTAGCGGCCGCAGCAAACAACGACTCGACTCCTACATGGGCCGGATCAACTATGGGTTTAAGGACAAATACTTCGTTGACCTAGTTGCTCGGGTGGATGGTTCCAGCCGTTTTGGTGCCGAAAACAAGTACGGCTTTTTCCCTGCCGCATCTGCTTCCTGGCGGGTTATCCAGGAGCCATTTATGGACAACGTGAAGTGGATTTCCGATTTCAGAATCCGTGGCGGCTATGGCATCACGGGTAATGCTGGCGGAATTTCGCCTTACCAATCGCTGAGTACTGTGGCTTCGGTAGGTAGCGATTACACCTTCAACAATACATACGTGACCGGGATCAACCCTACTGGTATTGCCAACCCGGCGCTGCGTTGGGAGAAATCCAAGCAGGCAACCTTAGCTGTTGATTTGGCTTTCTTCAAAGATCGCTTTAGCCTCCAAGCAGAGGTATACCACAAAACAACTGAAGACCTGTTGTACATCAAAACGCTGCCACTGAGCTCAGGTTATACCAGCATCACGGGCAACTTCGCCTCTTTGGAAAACAAGGGTTTTGAACTCATGGCCAATGCCCGCATCAGCGACGGCGCAGTAAAATGGACCGTAGCTGCCAACGCTACCATCAACCGCAACAAAGTACTCGACCTGGACGGCGGCACCACCCTGGAGCGTTTTGTGACTTCCTATACCGTTCTGAAAGTAGGTGAGCCTTTGGGTTTGATCAAAACCTTCGTGTTCGATGGTGTCAACCAATCTGGTGAAACCATTCTGCCCGGATACGACGGCCGATTGGGCGGCCACAAGGTCAAAGACATCAACGGCGACGGTGCCATCAGCGCAGCCGACCAAATCATCGTCGGCAACCCTAATCCAGATGTCATCTTTGGTTTTTCTACCAATTTGTCTTACAAAGGGTTTGATTTCAGTACCTTTTGGTCCGGCACCCAAGGCAACGACATTTACAACGTCAGCCGCCTGTCATTTGAAAACCCACTGGGGCAACGCAACCTATATGAAGGAGTGGTAAACCGCTGGTCGCCAACCAATCCCAGCCAACAATACGTAAGTGCTGCTCAAGGTGGCCGTCTGCCTGTTACCGACTATGCGCTAGAGGATGGCTCTTACCTCCGCTGCAAAAACATCACCTTAGGGTATACCCTTAAAGGCATCAAAGGGGTGCAAAACATCCGTTTGTACGTGAGCGGAAACAACCTCATCACCATCACCGATTACTCTGGTTTTGATCCTGAAGTGAACACCTTCGCAGGTTCCAACACCGTAATCGGCATCGACAACCTGGTGTATCCTCAGGCGCGTTCCTTCATCGGCGGCCTACAAGTGAATTTCTGAATGGTTGAGAAAGTTTAGAAGGTTTAGAAGGTTTAGGCTACCGCAGCGATTTAGACATAGGCTACGTCCAAGTCGCTGCGGTAGCCTAAACCTCCCTCAACCTTCTCAACCTCCCTCAACTTCTCAATTTTAAGGATTTCTAAAAGAAAAAAACATGCGAGCACCATATAAATTCATCGGACTGGGCCTGGCTTTTTGCCTGCTGAACACGTCCTGCGAGCTGGAGGAAACCATTTACTCCTCCATTTACACCGAAGCTTTTTACAAAACTGCAGCTGATGCCGAAAAAGGGCTGGTCGCAGTGTACGACCCGATCGGCGACATGGGCGCAGGGCCAGCACTAACCATTGTGTCCGACTTTAGCGCCGATCAGTGCTACCCTCGGGCGGTAGTCGGGCGCAATACCCTGACCATTTTTGCCTACGATGACAACTACACCACCCAACGCACTGCTGGTCGGATCAATGAATCACCGCAGCAAATCTGGCAATCTTGCTACGATGGCATCGAAAAAGCCAACTGGGTCATTGCCAAAGTGCCTGATGCCGTGATGGACGCTACGCGCAAAAACCAAATCCTCGGCGAAGCTTATTTTCTGCGGGCTTTTTACCACTGGAACCTGACCAAGAACTTCAGAGATGTGGTCATCAAAACCTCGCCAAGTTATTCAGAGGAAGAAGGCATCTTACCTAAAAGCCTCAAAGCCGATGTATACAAGCAGATTTATGCTGATTTGGATCAGGCCCTGGCAGCAGGGTTGCCTTCTTATCCCGCCGTGGAAAAAGGTCGCCCATCCAAAGAAGTGGTGAATGCCCTCTACGCCAAAGCCGCCTTGTACAATGAAGATTGGGCCAAAGCCCTGCAAAAAGCCCAGGAGGTAATCAGCTCCGGCAAATATAGCCTTATGGCCGATGTACGCGACGTGTACCGCTACGACAAGGAAGACGCTGCCCGGATTGAAAACATGTGGGCTTATGAATCTGCACCCATTTCCCCAGGTCGTAGCCACCAGTTGACCAGCCTTTGTGGCCCTCCTGGCAGTGCTGGCGCAGATTATTCCCGCACCTCTTTCGGATCAATGTTTGCATACCAAACTTTTTTTGATTCTTTTGATCCAAAAGACAAACGCCGCCAGTTGCTGGATACCACTTATGTCAACCGCAGTGGCGTGACGGTGAAACAAAAAGACATTACACCGATCACCACCAAAGCTGTTTTGATCAAAAAATACCAGGATCCAATTTCTGTCACAGGTTTGATCTCTAACATTCCCATCCTGCGTTTGCCCGACATGTACTTGATCGCAGCAGAAGCAGAAGGCCGACTGAACGGAGCAACTGCTGCCGCTTACGGGTTTGTAAACCCAATCCGCAAACGGGCAGGTTTGGATGATCTTACGCCTGGTTTGAGCAAAGAGGCCTTCATCGATGCGGTAATTCAGGAACGCGCCTGGGAGTTTTTTGCGGAAGGGGACCGCTGGTACGACCTTACCCGCACCAACACCTTCCTTACGGTTGTACCCAAAGCAGTGAACAACGTTTATCCTGTACGTACGCCACTAGCCAAGCACCGGTATTTCCCCATCCCATTGGATGAGTTGAATGCCAACCCGAAAATCGAGCAGAATCCAGATTGGAAATAATTATACCATTCATGTCCCCGGTAAAACACGGCAATGTTTTACCGGGGCTTTTTTTACCAAATGAGCGCAATTCATACCTTTATTTTTCTCTTGGTAGGCATGGTCCCCTTCGCTCAAAACACCCCCTTGGTCAATCAAGCGGGCTACAATTTGGGCGAGGCCAAACGTTTTGTCTGCCCAGGTGCCAAAGATGGTACGCCTTTCAAAATCCTCAATTCCAGCAATAAACAAGTGGTATTTGAGGGCGAAATCCTGAATCAGGAAGGCTGGTTCAGCAAGTTCAACCCCAAGACGAAAGATGAATTTTACATTGACGTAAAAGGGCATGGCCAGTCGGTTCCCTTCTGGATTGCCGATCATTTGATGGAAAAAGTTTCTGCGAAACTCGCCTACGATTTTTTCATCGACGTGCGGGGTTCCGAAGATGCGACCATTGCGGATTTGAGCAAAATCTATGGCGGCGGCCCCTCGCGCGACGGCGGTGCGTACGGGCTCGAAACCATTTTTGAATACCTCTACTACGCCTCCAATCCGGCGCTATTCGACCGCTGGAAAACGGAATTGGGGGACAACAATGTGCCTGACCTCATCGACCTCATCCTTTGGCACGCGGAATTTGCCTACGCTCATGTCGCCTACCAGGGTCCTGTGGCCAATCGGCACGGCAGCCTGGGTTACGAGGGCCAGCCAAGGATGCAGTACGATTATTGGAATCACCTGGATCAGTTGTCGGTGATTTGTGCGGCTTACCACGATTTTTTAAAACCATATCTCCCCCGCGAAAAGTACCTGCTTTACCGCAAGGTCTGCAACGAAAAATGGCTGGCCTACGAGCGCCACCATGAGAACCGCTACTGGACTTACAGCACCAAATGGGTCGATTTTGGTTTTCAGGAATTCAATGAAATGGGGAATGCCTTCGGTCAGTCGGTTTTCCGCAACCTATTCATGTATTATTGTGAAAAAAATGAGGCAAATGGCCAGCCTGCCAAATACCTGAAATGGGCCCAGGAAAGCGCCCGGGACATCATTCAAAACTGGGATTTCAACAATCCCCGCCACATGTGGTGGATCCGCAACGCAGAACACATTACGCCGCAAGCCCTCGCTTATTTCTTGCTATTGGAGCCCGAACAAGCTCCCAACGGAACACGTGAAAAACTGAATGCATGGGCCATCCACATGCAGCAAAAAACGAACAACTTCTGGAAATACCGCGTACACAGCGAAACGGAATGGGCCCATGCCAAAACCAAAGAATTGGGTGGGGCTCCCGCATTGGGGGGCTCCCTGTTTGCTGTGGCGCACTTGCTGAAAAATCCCCGACTCCGCGATATTGGTTGGGCACAGGTGGATTTTGTTTTTGGCGTCAATCCACTCGGCGCACATTTGAGCAACAAAAGCCAGGATCGACTGGACATTGGCGGGTATTGGGCCGGGGTCGAGAATGGTTGGCCCGCAGCGCACCCCAATGGTTACGGGCAATTGGGCAAGGTGCGCGGCACCCTGGATGGCTCTCCGCTGGACAAGGATTTTCAACAAAAAACGACAACCAGCACGGAAGGCAACATCCCTAAAGATCAGATTGGTAAAGACGCCTACGCCACCGAAGGTTGGTGTGTGTCCAATCGGGGTTGGATGGCCACACTGACTTTTTCTACCTTGGGTAGCCATTATGTCAAAATTTTGAATACCCGTGGTGCAGCCATCACCGAGGCGAAAGTTGGTGAAACCTTGACGATTGAACTAAAAGCCGCTTTGAATCTAGATTGGGATCAGGTAGAAAAAGGGAGAATATGGGTAAAAGTGGACCAAAAACCGGCCCTCGCCCTTGAAGTGACGGAAACGGGCGAAAATACCGGCCTTTTTAGGGCCAGCTACAAAGTGCCGAACACTGGACGTGCCATACAAGTTAGCTACGGCTCCTTTGGGTTTGATCAGAGAGCTAGCATCACCATAAAACCTTGATTGAGCAAACAAAAAACATGGCATGATCAGCGCTGGTGCTGGTACAAGTCGCGGCGCTGGTACAAGTCTCCAGACTTGTACCATTATCGACACGTCTCTGACGTGTGTTTGTGCCCTATTTTCGCGTTGCGCATGCGTCAGAGACGCGAAAATATTGGTACAAGTCTGGAGACTTGTACCAGCGCCAGCGAAAGCATGGTATTTAAAAGTCAAAAGACATGAAATTTTTATTTTCATTTTTGTTCAGCAGCATGATCCTCTGCCTCGCGGCCCAAACGCCGCAGGTGCTCAACCTGGCCAATGCCAACCTGCGCCTGCGTTGGGAAAACAGCGGATCGGGCTGGCGCATCAAAACCATTGCCGTTAAAAAAGGCCAGACCTGGGTCAACCTGGAGCAGCCCTCAGGAGAACACACTTTACTGTACAGCACCGACAAACCCAAAACGGAGCCCGATTCCAGCTTCAAAAGCATCACCGGACAAAAATTCCCCGAAGACACTTACCATTACCAGCAAAAGATCTGGGCAGAAAGCATCAACCCGGTTTCGCTCAACACCGCCGGACAGGCACTACATTTTTTTGCGCAAAAAGGCCAGCAGATTGCGCCCAATCAATTGCGTTTTGAGCAAGCAACCGAGCATGGTACTTTAGTCGCCGAGTGGCGTTTTGACCCCAAATTCCCTAACGACATTCTGTTGACTCAAACCCTCAAAGTAAAAAAAGACGGATATTACTCGCTGGCCACCCCGAGTTTGGCCAACATCAGTGAAAGCAACCTGGCCTGGGCTTCGGTACCCGGCTATTTTCATGGGAATTACATTCAAGCCAACTTTGCCTTGTCCTACGCTTATGGGCATGGGGTTCCTGCCTTACCCGTGGTCTACCGCGAGCGTTCGGCTAGTACACTGGCACCGCTGGTAAGCACCAAAACTGGACTGACTCTGGCCCTTATTGCCGACCCCAGCCTCTGTCGCGATCCCTGGGCCAAAGACAAAAACACGCTCCACGACTGGAACATTGGCCTTTCGCACAAAAACCGCAAGGCACAATTGTCGCCGACCTTGTACTACCCCGTTTTGGGCGAGCCCAAATCCTTGTTGAAAGCTGGCGAGGAAATCAGCTACTCCTCCCGCTATCACCTCGGTACTGGAGATTGGTTTCAGGCCATCAAACACGCGGCCTATGATGTGTACCAACTCAAATCGGCCCTGGCACTGCGCCAAAGCAAACAATCCCTCACCAGCCGCATCCAACAAATGCACCATTACCTCCGCGATCCACAAACCTCACTATGGAACATTGAGGAGTTTCAGGGGCGAAAAATTGGGGCTCAATCTTACCTCGGTGGCGTAGTGGGCTCGAATAAGGACGCCATGAAAAACTCCGATTACGGTGCAATGTGGATGTTGGCAAACGCGACGCAGGATACCTTGTTGACAAAAAACGTGCTGCCTTACGCGCTCAATTTCAAATTTGTGCAACAAATCAGCGAGCCCGGTTTTTTCAACGGTTCGCTTGCCGGACAATACTACCTGGCCAAAAGCAAAAAATTTGTAGAAGAATGGGGTGAAGTGGTGGAGCCCATCGCGGTGACCTACTACACCATGCTCGACATTGGCAACATCCTGCTATTTGAACCCAACAACGCCGAATTGAAAGCGCGCTTGCGCGCCGGAGCGGAGTGGTTGTTGAAAAACCAAAAGCCCGATGGTAGCTGGACTGTAGCTTACGACCGCAAGAATGAAGCGGAATTATTCAAAGACATCAAGGATTTGCGGGCTACTTTTTATGGTTTGGTAGTGGCTTACCGCATTTTGAAAGACCAACGCTACCTTGTTGCTGCCCAAAAAGGAGCGGATTGGTTGTTGCAGGCCGCCGTTGCCAAGGGGAGCTACCTCGGCGTATGCGGCGATGCCCGTTACGCCCCTGATTTTGCCACGGCTCAAACTGCTCAGGCTTTTCTCGACCTTTTTGACCTGACCCAACAAGCAAAATATAAAGCGGCGGCCATTAGTGCAGCCAAGATATACACCACTTCGATTTTCACCCATCCTATTCCTACTACTGCTGCTAAAACCGTGAATGGGGTGGAGCGACAAGACTGGGAAATTGCCCAGTATGGGCTCAATTTTGAACACGGCGGGATTTTTGGTTCTTCCAACATCCACGGCCCTATTCAATTGTGCAGCCACGCGGGCTTGTTCATCCGCATGTATGGCATCACCAAAGAACCCATCTTCGCCGATCTCGCGCGGGCTGGGGCTTGGGGCCGTGATGCGTTCGTGGACGCCAAAACCAGCGTAGCCTCTTATTACTGGAATGCGATGAACCGGGGTGCCGGGCCTTATCCACACCACGCCTGGTGGCAAATTGGCTGGTTGACCGATTACCTGATGGCCGAAGCGGAGTTGCGCTCGAATGGACAGGTGCGTTTCCCTCGGGGATTTGTAACGCCGAAAGTAGGGCCACATCAATCCTACGGTTTTGCGCCTGGCAGCGTCAATGGTCAAAAAGCGCGATTGATTGTGAATGAAAACATCGTCAAAATCGACCATCCAGCGATTGATTACCTGCTGGCGACTACCGAGAAAAAAGACAAGGTTTTTGTGATTTTGCTGAACAACCGGGCGCAGGCTACGGACTTTCAGATCAGCATCAAGGGTGCTGCGGCAAAGGCAAGGCAGTTGCCAGCGCTGGGCTTTGAAATCCTGACGATCACGCCTTAAATGATTTTATTTTTATCTGTCATTCCTTAGGTGTGTCTTTAGTGCCTTAGGTTTCTTAGGTGGTGAAATAGCTTTTTACCACCTAAGAAACCTAAGGCACTAAAGACACACCTAAGGACGAACAATATTCACCAAAACAAGCACATTTTGAACGCCTACATCGATACCGCCGTTATTTTTATCTTCTCCGCCTTTGTGTTAGGCATTGGTTTGCTCTTTGCCCGTACCGGCCGCAATCTCAAATCTTTTTTTGCCGGAGGCGAAGCAGTGCCCTGGTTCATTGGTGGTTTATCTCTCTTCATGTCCTTCTTTTCGGCGGGCACCTTTGTAGCTTGGGGTTCGATTGCCTACAAACACGGTTGGGTGGCAGTGACCATTCAGTGGACGATGTGCCTGGGGGCTTTGGTAACGGGTTTGTTCCTTTCGCCGCGCTGGCGGGCTACGGGCAACCTCACCGCTGCCGAGTTCATCCGCGAAAGACTGGGCGAAAACGTACAGAAATTTTACATCGGGATCTTCACGCTGGTATCGGTTTTTATCAAAGGTTCGGTGTTGTACCCCGTGGCCAAATTGGTGAGTGTATCGCTGGGTTATCCGCTGTTTGAGTCCACAATTGTACTGGGGTTGTTTATGATCTCCTACACGGCGGTGGGTGGATTGTGGGCGGTGATGGTGACCGATATCCTGCAATTCGTCATCCTGACGGCGGCAGTATTCATTTTGCTGCCCCTCTCCCTGGGGCAGGTGGGAGGATTTGCCAACTTTACGCAACAGGTTCCCGACGATTTTTTTAATCTCCTCAATGGGGAATACACCCTGGGTTTCGTGCTGGCTTTCGTACTGTACCATATCGCCTACATTGGGGGCAACTGGACTTTTGTGCAGCGTTACACCAGTGTAGACAGCCCAAAATCAGCCCGCAAAGTGGCCTTCCTTTTTGCAGGCTTGTACCTGATCAGTCCGATGATCTGGATGTTGCCACCGATGATTTATCGGGCCATCAATCCAGATTTGACGGGATTGGATACCGAAAATGCTTACTTATTGATTTGCCAAAAAGTATTGCCTCCCGGCTTGCTTGGGCTGATGCTCACTGGCATGTATTTTTCTACTTCGGCTAGTGCGAACACGACCTTGAACGTAGTTTCAGCGGTATTCACCAACGACATTTACAAAGGGTTTGTCAAGCCAGATGCATCCGATAAGCAACTGATCCGGGTAGCCAGGCTGTCTTCATGGGGCTTCGGGTTAGGGATGATCGGCATTGCATTAATGGTACCCGCTGCGGGGGGAATTGTGGAAGTGGTGCTGAGCATTTCGGCCATCTCGGGTGGTCCGTTATTGGCACCGCCACTCTGGGCCTTGTTTTCCAAACGGCTCAATGGCAAAACCACTTTTTGGATTACCCTAGTTGGTCTCTCGGTCAATCTGTTTTTCAAAATCCTGTCGCCAATGTTGCTCGACTTCAAGTTGAGTCGAGCGCTGGAAACGATCATCGGCATTGGCCTTCCTTTGCTGCTACTTTTGGCCTATGAGCTTTACGCCCGTTCCAAAAACCTGATTGCAGTAGAATACTTGCGGTACACCGACACCAAAGCCCAGCGCATTGCCGATGCACTGGAGGCCAATCCTGCTGAAGCCCTTGAAATCAAAAAGCAAAACCGTTACGGCATGCAGGTGATTGCCGGTGCCCTGGTCTTTGTGGCTATAATCCTACTGATTTTGAGTTTTTTGACCAGCTCGGGGGGACTGGTAACCCGGATCATTTCGATGGTGATTTTGCTGGGGGCGATCATTCCCTGGCAGGCAGCGCAGAAGATTCAAATTGAGGCCAATAGCCATACTTAACGCAACATCAAGAGTAAAACCTTCCCATTAAAGTAATATTCTACACTTGAGATCATGATAAAAGCAGCAGCAAGCGATAAAAGAAACCCCAAAAATACCACCCTGAACAGTGAACTGGTAGTGGTAGGTGGTGGTTTGTCCGGCTTGTGTTCCGCCATTACGGCGGCGCGGGCAGGCGTTCGGGTGGTACTAGTGACCGATCGCCCTGTTTTGGGCGGCAACTCCTCCAGCGAAGTGCGCCTGTGGGTATTGGGCGCTACTTCCCACATGGGCAATAACAACCGCTGGGCCCGGGAGGGGGGCGTTTTGGACGAATTGTTGGTAGAAAACATGTACCGCAATCCCGACAGCAACCCGCTCATTTTTGACACCATTTTATTGGAAAAAGTGGTGAGTGAGCCCAACATCACGCTGTTGCTCAACACCGCTGTGTACGATCTGGAAAAATCAGACGCGGATACCATCTCAAAAATATATGCTTTTTGCCCTCAAAACTCCACCCGTTACGAATTGGTCGCACCTTTGTTTTGCGATGCTTCGGGCGATGGCATTGTGGGTTTCCTCGCAGGGGCCGCTTTCCGCATGGGGGCAGAGGCGCAGGAGGAATTTGGGGAAAAATTTGCACCTTCCAAAGCCTACGGCGAGTTGCTGGGGCACAGCCTTTATTTTTATTCCAAAAACGTGGGGAAACCCGTCAAATTTGTAGCGCCGAGTTTCGCGCACGATGTCACCCAAAAAGTACCCAAATTTCGTTCTT
This sequence comes from Saprospiraceae bacterium, assembly GCA_027486765.1. Classification (GTDB taxonomy): domain Bacteria; phylum Bacteroidota; class Bacteroidia; order Chitinophagales; family Saprospiraceae; genus Haliscomenobacter. The sequence goes on along the minus strand of JAIXOO010000420.1, from coordinate 14,787 downwards.
TCAACACCCAGGATTTTGGCTGTAAACTCTGGTGGATCGAGTATGGTGGCCGACTGGATACGGTACACGACACTGAAACCATCAAGTGGGAGCTCTGGAAAGTGGTGTATGGGGTGTGGAATTACATCAAAAACTCGGGCCTGTTCCCGGAAGCAGAAAACCTGACCCTGGAGTGGGTGGGCCATATTCCCGGCAAACGGGAAAGCCGCCGTTTTGAAGGCGACTACATGTTGATCCAGCAAGACATCGTGGAACAACGCGCCCATTACGACGACGTGGCCTTTGGGGGCTGGTCGATCGACTTACATCCTGCCGACGGCGTTTTTTCGGAAAAAGAGCTTTCCAGTTGCAATCAATGGCACAGCAAGGGGCTTTACGGCATTCCTTACCGCTGCTTTTATTCGCGCAACATCCAGAACCTGTTCATCGCCGGGCGGATCATTTCGGCCAGTCACGTAGCTTTTGGCTCTTCTCGGGTAATGGCCACCAGTGCTCACGGTGGGCAAGCGGTGGGCATGGCAGCTAAGTTGTGTGCTGAACATGGCTTGTTGCCCCGCGATTTGGCGAAGCCGGAGCATATCCAATTGTTGCAACAGGAACTGCTCAAAACCGGGCAACACATCCCAAACCTGCGTTTGCATGATCCGCTCGATTTGGTGCGAAGTGCCCGCATTTCGGCCAGCAGCGAGTTACAATTGGCGGAATTATTGCCCAATGGTGAAGCGGAGCCGATGCCTTTTTCCCTGGCGCAAATGGTGCCCTTGCAATTTGGGCCAAACCAGGCTCCACTCCAATTCGTCATCCACCCCTATGCTGAGGCGGCTACGGATTTGGAAATCGAACTACGCGTATCCAGCAAAGTGGACAACCATACCCCCGATGTGATTTTGGCCAAACAGGTCGTGCAATTGCAGCCGGGGCGCAATTGTGTGCCGCTCAGTTTTGCCCTCAATGAACACCCACTTTTGGCGAAAAATAGTCCTGCTGCCGAACTACAGACTTATGGGTTTGTAACCATTTTGAAAAACGAACAAGTCAAATTGCAATTTTCAGATCAACGCATCACGGGCATTTTGACGGTGTTCAACGCAGTCAACAAAGCAGTTTCCAACTATGGCAAACAGGAGCCGCTGGAAGACATTGGGGTAGAGGCCTTCGAGTTTTGGTGCCCCCAACGCCGCCCGGCGGGTAAAAACCTGGCCCTGAAGTTTACTCCCGCCTTGGCCACCTTTGCTGCCGAAAACATTCGTAATGGCTTACAACGCCCCACCAATCAGCCGAATGCTTGGGTGGCGGATCCTTCCGATCAGCGACCTACCTTAAGTCTGGAGTGGGCCGAACCTCAACACATCCGGCAATTGGTGCTGCATTTTGACAGCGATTTTGATCATCCGATGGAAACGGTTTTGATGGCGCACCCAGAGAATGAGATGCCTTTTTGTGTGAAACGAGTACGGGTATGGAACGATCGGGAGGAATTGGTCGCGGAGATTGTGGACAATCATCAGAGTCAGTGGAAAATTGATTTTGCCGAGAAAGGACATACAAGGAAGTTGCGGATTGAGGTGGAGCATCCTTCAGGGTTGGTGCCTGCGGCGCTATTGGAGGTGAGGTGTTACGGGGGGTGATGTGGTTGAAAATATCGTAATTGTATAGTTATAGCTAAAATAAAGGGTTCATTTTGGCTATAACTGGGTTTTTTAACCCACTTATAGCTGAGTTGGGGGAAATTTGGTAGTCTATAGCCCTTTGAATCTATTGCCTTGGCCAAAGCAAAATCAGTATTCGCTGGGTTTCGTACAGAACGAGTTGAGGATGGAGGTGTTGTTTGAGGGGTGATCAATTATATTCAAGCTATAGAACAATTTAAAAACTGCCGACTATTGCCGTGTTGTAAGAAGGCGTTTACGGGGTTACCACTTATTCCTTCGTTTCTATAAAATGGTCGAGCAAGTCCATTTCTTCTCCATCGTTTTCTTCAAACAAATCTACCTCATCTGCAAAAGCAAAGTAGTCGGCACCGATGCTGTAACCAATGATGAGTAAAAAAAGCAAACTGAACAAACGCAGCTCAAGATTTATCGATAGAAAATTAATAATCGGAGGGATCAAAAAAGGTACTGAAATGAGTAAAAGATGGATCGTGTGCCCAAATAAATTGCGGGTGATCAATTTTCGGCTCGTTTCCATGGCTTGCCATAAGTTCATGTGGTAAAAAATCATCAATGCGGGTGCCCAACGCCAAGCTATGCTCAAATAAATCATAGGCAAGAGCAACAAAAAGGTCCAATAAGGGTAGGCCTCCTGCCCCAGCAAGTCGAAACGAAACATCTTGTAACCCACGATGAATAAAAAAGGCAAAAACAAGATAAAATTGACCAAAAATTGGATCACACTAAACAGACTAATGTTCTGTACAAATTCAAAGGCTGAAAAATAGGTACCTATTCCATTTTTTTGCCCTCGTTCAAGCGAAGCTCCCGCCACAAAATAACCAGCAATGAGTTGATTTGCCAGCAACATGTTGGCCATGATCCCGAGCGGCCCAACCAGGCGGGTAAGCAACAGGGTGAGCAGTACGACAAAGGTGTAGGGGATAAAATTCCCGATGTCGTCGGAAAATAGCCGAAAAGACTTTCCGAAGTAACTCTTGATGTTCAGGCGAGACTTCCGGTTCAGCAATAGTTCAAATTTTGCGCTGACCTCTTTTTCATCTGGGACATGCCAAAGGTCATCTTCCTCTTCTACAGTTATTTTTGTTACTGGTGGCACAGGTGAAGCACTTGTCCGAGGTGCCTCCACTGTTAGGTTTGTTATGGTGGGTGCTTCTTTCAATGGAAGCTCAGAAAATGCACTTGGCGTTGGTTCTGGCTGTGTTTCTGGATCAGATTGTTCACTTGTCGTATTTTCTTCCTGCGCTTCTTCCGTAATTTGGGCAAATGAAGCGTAGTCGGCACAAGCGCTTACACTCACCAAAAACAAGCTCAAAACGTAAAAGAAGTACGTCGAAAAATACGCCCCAATGATGGCCAGTACAATGGTAAACAGAAAGTGCAAACCCCAGCGTGGCACGACCAGTTTACAACTCATGATTAGTGCCTCGGGAATACTCATTCTCGAAAAAAGATACAGCATGGGTGCCCAGCGAAAAAAACTGTAAAAAAAGACCACTGGCAACAACAGGGGATAAGCACCCAGCGTCATGTACAAGGCGACCCAAAAACGGATAAACGGCAAGTACATCAAATGTATGCCTGGCTCAAAGAAAAAGAAGGGCAAGCCCAGGATGCCACAGCCCAAGATAATGCTGCCACCAATGACCAACAAACCTGGGGCATGGTAATAGCCTGCAAAAAATCGACTAAAGGGGATGTCTTCATCGCGATCAATGTCGCGGGCCACAATGTAATAGCCTGACAAGAACGAAGGCGAAAGAATCAAACAGTAAAGGGTGAATTCTGGAGCCAGGGTTCGAATCAATGAAAAAAACAGCAGATGAATCAAGGTATAGCCTACAAACTGGCCTGCTTCCCGGCCAAAGAGGTGTAAGCCATGCCCAAAATAGGCACTAAAATTGAATGGGTATTTCGTAGTACTGATGGCTTGGAGCTTGGTCTTATTGAGCATTTTCTGAAGTTTAAGCCGCAAAAATAATGTTTGGATTTAATTTTTCACCATAACTTAAGTTTAAATCCCTCGCAACCCCACAAACTCCTCATAACTCCGAATGTAATCCGTTGCCACATACTCCGTATCCGTCAGCACCAACTGTACCGCATCATGACTGTACTGCATGGTGTGCCAAGTGAGCGGAGGCATCCATACCCCTACGTCGGGTCGATCCAATAAAAAACTATTTTTTTGTCCGCTGAGCATTTCAGTGTGCAATTCGATCCGGCCATGTACAGCAATCAACACCATCGAGGTGGCATGATGGGCATGCCGACCCCGAATCACACTCTGAGGCGTAAAATAGGTCCAAAACAAACGTTTGACCTCAAAGGGAATCTCCTGCTGGATTTGCGCTACGGCCAAATAACCAACGGCTGATTCACCATGGGTATGGAATTGGATCAATTGTGGTTCACTGTTGCTCATTATTATTTCTTCTTCAACAACATCACATAACTTCCACTCTGTGGCTTGTAGGTACTCGCTGCCGCATCGGTGACGATTGTGGGGTTGTAAAAATCCACATAGTCAGCCCAAGCGATGGGGGCATAATTTTTCATCACCCAGGAATATGAGTTTTGATAAAAACCCTGATTGGAATCAGGCTTCAACATCCAGGACATTGGAACGATGTTGAATACCACATATTCGGGGCTCTCCGTTTTGAGACCTTCCAGTGCTTCGTTTTGCCAGGCTTCGGAAAAGCGGTGATTGCGCGATAAAAACGCCGTATAAAAATGACGACTAGGCGCTTTGCGATTGAGGTACACGTAAATTTGGGGTTCCGAACCCATTACGGCCACCGTTTCATTGGGTTGAATTTGTGCTTCGATTATGCGCGCAAACAATTGGTCTTCCACAAAGGGATTCCCCCCAAACATATTCCGCATCAGGGTATTTGAATCCGTTTTTAACCAATGCGTACTGGATAAGGCCACCCCTATCAACAAAAACAAAGCCGCTAAGGGTAAGCTCAGGTTTTTGGCAATACTCAGGTTAGGCTTTTCTCCCAATTTTTCCAATTTGAAAAACAAATGGGCGAAAAGTAGTGCAACTGCGGGTAAAAATTGAATCCAGTAGTGCAGGTAGTATCTTTGGCCAGGAGTAATGGTTAAAAAAGAAAAGAGGGCAAGCGCCATTAAAGCAATATTTGCCTTTTTGCTCATTCCCCTCAAAGCAATGGCCAATACTCCCAGGCCTGCCAGCACCCACAAAAGCAGTTGGCGCTGAGTCAAGCTATTAAAGTTGTATTGTAAAAGATTGATTTCAGAGGTTCTATCCTCTCCACTGGTATAAAGATTAGGGTATTCAAGGTTCCAGAACAAAAATTCATCCCATACCCCAAACCCCATAACGATTCCTGCACACAACAAAACTGGCGTGAGCGCCCCCGCCGAAAACCAAAGCCCTTGTCGTACCAACTTCCCGAACCAAGCTTTGAAGCCAGCTCCATCGGCCAACAAAATCAAAAACACTGCGGCGAAGCCCAAGAAAAACACTGCCGATTGTTTGACCATCACACTACTGCCGATCAGTACTCCTGCACCGATCAGCCACCAACGTTCCTGCTGTGGATTCCCTGCTTCGTTGAGCAATCGACACAAAAACCAAATCCCGAACAAGGCGAGTGCCATCACCAGCAATTCCGACTCTTCAAAAACCATACTGGTGTAAGGATTCGCACTGAATAAAGCCAGTACCAAGGCAGCAAGCAGCCCATATTTGGGGCCAAAAAAACTACGTCCGATCAAATAGGTCCCACCACACATCAACAAGGTCAAAAACAAGGCCCCCCAACGCAATCCTGCCTGGCTATATCCAAAAACCAAATCCAATAGTCCGTACCCATAAAACAACAAAGGGGGTTTCATTTCATAAAAATCCCGATAAGGTGTCAAACCCTCCATTGCTCTTTTGCCCAGGTAGGCATAAGCACTTTCGTCGCGCTCCAACGGCAAATCCATCAAACTCAGGCGCAGCATCAGGAGAAAAAACGTAATGATGCCAAGGTGCAGCCAAAACAGGGTGCCTGGCTTCCAGGGTTCACTGGGCTTGTCAACTTTGCCGGGTGCAATAGTGGATTGAGCGATAGGTTTGTTGGCAAGAGCGCCTGGATTTGGGCGCTTTTTCTTTGCTTTATTTTTGTCCATTGGAGCTATAGGTGTGCTTAGCAGTGGGGCAAAAATAAGTGTTCATTTTTTCTGAGCCAAGGAATTAAATAAGACACTTGAAATGAATCATTTACTTATCTAATTTCTTAGCAAAATGAACACTTATTTTTTTATCGCCCCTTATTTGGGCGACAAGTTAATTAAATTGCCGCGAATTAACCACGCCACCTCAAAGCCAAACCGTACACCTGTATGCAAATTCCTTTTTTTTCCTCCGCCCCGATGCACCAGCCTTTAAAAGTGGAGCTTGATGCTTTTTGGCAAAAATTTTACGATTCCAATTGGTACGTATTGGGGCCAGAGGTGGAAGCATTTGAAGCAGCTTACGCCGCATTCAACCATACCCGTTTTTGTGTGGGAGTAGCCAATGGCTTGGATGCATTGCACATTGCACTAAAAGCACTGGGGATTGGCGCGGGTGACGAAGTCATTGTGCCTTCCAATACTTACATCGCTTCTTGGTTAGGAGTGTCGCAGGTGGGGGCCATTCCTGTTCCGGTGGAGCCTGACCCTCACACTTGGAACATCGACCCCCAACGAATTGAAGCGGCTATCAGTACCCGGACTCGTGTCATTATGCCCGTACACCTTTATGGGCAAGCTTGCGAAATGGGGCCAATTATGGAGCTGGCCGCCCGTTATGATTTGGCCGTGGTGGAAGACAATGCCCAGGCCCACGGGGCACGTTGGCAGGGAAAATTGACCGGAAGTTTTGGGCAAATCAATGGGGTGAGTTTTTACCCCACCAAAAACCTGGGCGCCTTGGGTGATGCAGGGGCGGTAACTACCAACGACTCCGCTTTCGCCGACTTTGCCAAAATGTACCGCAACTATGGCTCCAGGCAACGGTATTACAATGAAACACCGGGGCTAAACTCGCGTTTGGATGCTGTGCAAGCGGGTATTTTGCGCATCAAATTGGCACATTTGGCCAGTTGGAATGCAGAACGGGAAGTGCTGGCCAACAGATATTTGGAACAACTCCGAGAAATTGAGCACTTGCGCTTACCTACGCTTGGCACAGATTGCACCTCGGTTTGGCATTTGTTCGTAGTTTTGGCCGAGCGGCGGGATGCTTTACAGGCTTATTTACAGGAGCGCGGAATTGGCACCTTGATTCATTACCCCTTGCCACCACATTTGCAGGAGGCATATCTTCCTTTAGGATTTAAACGCGGACAGTTCCCTATTGCGGAACAAATTGCGCAGAAATGCTTGAGTTTGCCCCTCTATCCGGGTATGCCGGTAGCGCATTTGGATCAGGTGGTGGACGCCATCAGCGCATTTTACCATTCTTAAAACTTTATTAAAGTTTAGCTTGCTTAGCATGCTGAAGAAATAATTCTTGTGCATCTGCTGTTTTAGTTTTCGAAACCTTTTTGAGACTTTTTCGTAGTTAGCTATAGTACACAAAAAAGAACCTTATGGCCACACGTCAACCCACCAAATTCCAAATCTGGATGTTCAAGACCAAACGCTTGTTGTTTTTGCTGCTTTTGGTATGGTTGGCCGTGCGTTGCAATGTACTACGCGATCTGACGACAGATCGGCCAAAGGATCCCGTTGAAAAGCCAGGTTCCGATTATGGCCCCGTTCCACCTTCCGTTTCCAGTAAAGAAATGTTGTTGCGCAAAGACATCACCTCTTTTGCCCAAACCCATCTGGGCATCACTTACAAATATGCAGGTAAAAGTCCCAGCACCGGATTCGACTGCTCTGGCTTTACTTCTTTTGTGATGAGTAAGTATGGCATCAAAATCTCCGCTAGTTCCCGCGATCAGGCCCTGCAAGGCAGCAGTGTTGATGTTGCGAAGGTGAAGCCAGGGGATTTGATTTTTTTCCGCCGCAGCGCTTCTGAGCCAATTTTTCACGTATCGCTGGTGGTTTCCAACGACAGCAAAGGCATCCAGGTCGTGCACAGCACTACTTCACGTGGCGTGATTGTGGACAACATCACGGCGAGTAAATATTGGAAGCCGTATATCGATTCGGCGAAGGATGTGGTGGCGAAAAAATAAGGCACGATGAGAAAATAAATTTACATTTTGGCTCAGCTATTTTTTGATTTGGCAAGGCGCGAGGAAGGCGCATAGTACACTACGCAACTGACGAGTAACGCAGCAAAATCAAATAAAGAGTTCAGTCAAAATGTCAATTTATTTTTTCATCGTGCCTAAGCAACTATTGGACCAACAATTTTTCAGTCCAGAACTCGCCGCTGACTAATTTTACCCTCAACAAATAAAGCCCCGGAGGATTCGGCGCAGTCAGGTTGAATTTTAATCCTGGTTGATTCACTTGTTGCAAAACGCGCCCATCCATTCCAATGAGTTGAGCCTGGAGGGGGGCTTCTGAACAACTAAATGCTACTACTGCACCTCGTTCCAGAGGATTTTTAAACTGCAACTCAAATTTGTCTCTGCTCAGGTCATTCACCCCCACCGAGGTCGGAAGGCTGACTACCAGATTGGTGTTTTCGGTCAGATTCAGGGTATCCACGTAACCCACTTTACCATTTAAGCTAACCGTGACCCGGTATTTTCCCTTGAAGCCCCGTACTTGTGCAACCCCACTGACATTGGTGCTAGTGCTAGTATTGGTCCACCACTTGTTGAACAACAAATCCGAAACCGCCTTGCCCGCCGGGCGCATCGACCAATCCAGGCGGTAATAAGGCCCATTGCTCAGCCAATGCGCACCTTGCCAAAAGCCCCAGCTCAAAAAACCATCTACCGAAGGGTGGCTAAAACACATGGTCAAAAAATCGGCGGTGAACCTAGCTGCGAGGCTGTCTCCCACTAAGATGCCATAATCGTACTCGGTAATTTTGGCTCGGGCACCAAAAGTGGTGTAAAAATCATCCAGTGTAGTTTTGACATCATACATTGAAACCAAACCGGAACTGATGTGCCCCTGAAAACCAATGCCATCAATTTTGATGCCCGCATTTTGAATTTCCTTGATGTATTGTTTGGTGCGTTCATACACCACGCTACCAGGCAAATTGCCTTGGTCGATGGTGGTATAATCATTGAGGTAGAGTTTTATAGTCGGGTCTATTTCCTTTACTTTTTTCAAGATGTCGACATAAATTTCCCGGCCAGTAACATAACCAGGACTACCCGCCATAGCCTTGGCCAATTCTTCGTTGTAGGTAATTTCATTCAGTACATCCCATTCTTTGACTACTCCTTTGATGCCTGGATAATTCAGGATTTCAGTTAAGTGGCTATTGATGCGTTGTTTCAGGTAGACTGGATTGGTTTTGTTCTTTTCCATGTCATCGGGTAGGTATTGCCAGGCCGGCCAAACCAAATTATGCCCCCGCACCGCCACCCCGCGGTCGTTCAACCAGTTGGTCGCTTTGGCCACATCGGCATTGCTGACAAACCATTTTTCTTCCCAACCATCCCATTTCATGTCGTTTTCGAAAACCACTTCGTTGAATCCGTGGCCTTTGCCGTCAAAATCGAGGATTTTTTGCTGGTAGGTATTGTTCTGTTGGTTGTTTCCGGCAATGCGGTTGGCGGTGATGGCGGAACCAAATTTGAATTCGTGCTCCAACATTTCCACTTTTACGGTCGCACCAGCCACGGGGTCCCCATTCGCCTTCGTCACATTCACCATAATATTGGCCTTGCGGAGTTGTTCAATTCGTTGATCGGCTTCAGTGCGCCAAGCAGCATTGGCTTCGGAGCCAGCATAATTTTGGTGCAATTCGATGGGGAAACGATCGATGGTGTATTTGTTTTTAAAATCGATCAATGCAACACCCGCGATCTGGATGCTTTGCGCTTTGTATCCGGTATGAAAACCAAAGTTGAGCTGCTGCGCAGCGTAATCAAAATCGGCATCAAACGGAGCAATGAATTGTTGCCATTGGTTGCTAATTTCAGTGGTCAGGAGAATTTCCTTCTCATACGTATTGGCACGTTCCAGGAATAAATTGACTTTGGCTTTTTCAGCACCTGCCGAACGCACCCAAATCACCATCAAGCAAATTGAACCTTTGGTGATGGCCTGAGTGTTACTACAGCTGATACCACTACTCCAGGGCTCGGTGCCTGGGGAATTGATGGTCATTTGGCGAAAGCGGGTGAAGCTTTGTCCAGTGGTGGTTGTACTGGTGCCAAAGGTGCCACCATATCCGCCAAAATTACTGAGTGCTAGATTTTCATCCGCAGGGAGCGACCAAAACCCTCCCGAAAGCATATATTTGCTGCTCAATTCTGCTTGCAAATTGAGGTAGTAGGCACTTTGCCCCTGAAGTTGGGCAACAAGAAGGCCAGTAAATAGCAGTAAAAACAACTTTTTTATCATAGTCTACTTGTTGTCGGTTTTGAGAAAAAAAGCTCTACCAAAAGTAAAGATTTTCTTTTACCCGAAAAGTAGTCAGTCGAAGGAAGTACCATGATTCTGTACAACGAAACCATAAAAATTGAAGGAAGCATCCACGAGGAGTGGCTGGCCTGGATGAAAACCGAACAAGTGCCTGAAATTATGGCAACAGGCAAATTCAGCGAACACCGCATTTGTCGCCTCTTGCACGACGATGAGGATGACGGAGTTACTTACGCCATTCAATATTACAGTCCAGATATGGAAACTTTTCGTCGCTACCAACAGGAAGACGCTGCGCTATTTCAGCGCAAACATATGGAGCGGTATCGGGATCGGTATGTGGCGTTTCGGACGCTGATGGAAATCGTTTAAAATGATGAATGATAAGTGATGAATGATGAATTTGGTGGAATCTGAAAGAATGAAATCGCCAAAATTCATCACTCATCATTTATCATTCATCACTCCTTGTATTACTCTTTCTTCTTAAAGTCCCCATCCTTCCAGGCCTTGAAGAACTTACCCCACGCGATTGGGTTGAAGATATTCATTGGGGGCGCTTGCCCATAATAGTAGTAGTTACTAGCCTGACGGCGCAGGTAGAAGTCGGCATTTTCGTCGCCATCGAAGCGGGTGCCCACCTCGGCTTTTTTCAAGGATTCTTTGGCCACGTTTTCAGCCGCGCGTTTTTGCAGTTCTGGCGTAACGTCCATCGCCAGGAATTCCAGGCGGAAGTGATCACGGCTTGGCCAGGGGAAAATGACTGTTTCGGGCAGGTTGACCACATCCTGAGTCATGAGTTGCACCAGAGAGTAACGATCCTCCGATAAATCTTTGGGTATTTTGTATTCTACCGTTTCATAGCCGACCGTAGAAAAGCGAATCACGTCACCTTTTTCCACTACAATGGAGAAAAATCCTTTGAGGTCGGAGTAAGTACCCCGGTTTTTTCCTTTGATGAACACGTTGGTATAGGGGACGGGGATGAGCTGATCATTGCTGCCATCCAGAACCAAACCTGAAAACTGAACCAAATTGGAATCTCGTTGCGCCCGCAATTCAGCCCCCAGGCTGGTGATACCAACCAAAAACAATATCCACCAGATGCGCTTTATCATCATTCTGAACGATTTTCTATTAAGACCTTCCGAAAGGGGGAAAGGTTTGTTAAGGGGCAATAAAAAAATAAGTATTCATTTTTTCACCCCACTACTAAGACACTGCTAATTTACAATTTTTCCAACGATTGTCCAGTTATGGCTTATTTATTCGCTGGGTTTGACCCCTTTTGAGCAAATTTCTGGGCGATCTCAGGATCAATTTGTTGTGCTTGAGCCAGGGCTTGCCGCGCTTTGGTCAGGTCGCCTACTTTTTGATACGCCATTTGCAGCTCAAACCAGGCATCGGCACTCTTTGGCGCCAGGTCTCTGGCCTTTTCAAAATAGGACAAAGCCGCTTGTTGGTCCCCTCCAAAACTGTTGGCTACCCCTAGCAAACGAACTGTCGCGTAATCATTGGGATTCAGAGCCAAGGACTGTTGCAGGTATTGCAACGCTTGCGCCAGATTGCCCCGTTTTTCCCCTTCCTCCTGTCCCAGCAGGCGATAAGCCACTGCCAGGTTATTTTTGGTATTGGCATCGCTGTTGTTGAGGCTATATGAGGCGTTGAGGTATTTGACCGCATCGGCATAGTTTTTCAAATACAAGTAACAAGTGCCCAGCAGGAAAAAACCATCTTTATAGCCCGGATGAATTTGTACTGCTTGCAACAAATGGGTTTCCGCCTCTTGCAGCAGGGCGATACGCCCCAGTGAGTCGTCTTTGATTTTTTCCGCATCCGAAATCAGCTGCCCGCCCAGTGCATTGTGTACTTTGGCGCTGTTGACCGAGGTTTTGGCATCGGTTCTAAAGAGGGTCAGGTTATTTTTCCAGGCAAAATTCCGGACAATCGTTAAGCCGCCAAAAACCAAGGCTACCAGACCGATCCCCATCAGGAGGGTTTGAGGTCTTTGAGTTTGAGCCGCTTTCCCATAAAGCAAATTGGCCAAAAAAGCCACCAATGCAAAACACAATCCCACCGAGGGCATAAAGACCAAACGCTCCGACATGTTGGTACCCACCACCAGCCAAATGTTGGAAACGATGGAAAGGGTAGCCAAGTAGAACAATAAGCCATAGGCCACTGGCGATTTTTTGCGCAAACCCATCACGCCCACAATCCCCATGCCCAAATACAGCAAAAAACTCAGTAGTGCTGCTGGTTGCCCCCAGCTCATGCGGGGGATGTGGTTGGGGTAATAGTCATGAGTCAATGGGTAGGGAAACAAAAACAACTGGATGTATTTGCCCAGGGTATAAAACACGGTAGCCTGCCGCTCTGCCCCGCTGAACGGGACATATTGCGTACCCTCCAGCTTGAGGAAAGGGTTGTTCATCAATTCATTGGACGCGGTGCCAATCTGGGCATTGGGCAACACACTGGAACGCACGATCAAAAACAGGATGGCGATCGCTAAAAAAGGAGCGGTTTGCCGCAGGATTTGGGCGATTGAAGCATTGGTGAAGAACCAATAGGTGAGTGGCACTACTGCTAAAAATGTAATGGCATTTTCTTTCGAAAAAATACCGATCAAAAAACACACTGCGGCCAGCGCTTCCCAGCCCAGGTTGCCGGATCGAAAACTACGCAGCGAAAAATACAAGGCTGCCAAACTGCCCAACAAAGCCATGATTTCATCCCGCCCTTTGATGTTGGCTACCGCCTCGGTATGCAGTGGATGCGCTACAAAAAGTATGGCTGCCACAAAAGCCAGCCAGGCACTCAGGTTTTTGTTCCAGCGGTAGGCAAACAAACCACTCGCCAGCAAGTAAAACACCAAACCCGTTAGCCCATACCACAGCACATTGAACAAATGGCCCCAAAATGCAGATTTGCCAAAAATACTCAACTCCACGGCAAACATGGCCAGCGTAAAGGGGCGATAACGTCCTCCTTCCAACAAACCTTGCTTGTCGGTTTTGAAGAAGCCATGAAAAGTATCTTTGTTAAAAATATCGGCCAGCCCGGCCCAGCCCTTTTGGACATGCATATTGTCGGTGATGACAATGGCATCGTCGAGCGCAAACTGGTGCCCCAGGGTATTCGCATAAAGCAAAATGCTGAGCACCATCAGAATGATCAAATGTAGCTGCATGGGCGGATTGCCTAAATCCGCTACCGCAGGAATGGCGTGGGAATTCGAGGGGTTGTTGGAGGTAGGTTTATTGTAACTAGGTTTCCCTCCTGTATTTTTCCTTCCTTTGGGCGCTTTGCTCATGGCAGTCGATTAATTTTGAATGCCCGAAGTTAGAGAATATTGCGCCGCACACAAAATACTGCGTACACAAGCTTACCAAAAGGCGGAAACTTTTGAAAAGATAAATTCAGCATGGTACCAATCATTGCCCTGGGCAAGCCCGATAACGCCTCCGCCAGGCCATTTGCCAGCACAATAACCGAATCCAGCGGATCAGCCAAATGATTGGATGCAGTAGAATGATGACTATTTCTATCAACAGCAGGAAAGCCAACAGACCGGCCATAAACCGGGTTTCGCCATTGCGAGACAGGAAAAAAAGCCCCACATATCCACTGAGGATCAACACCAGTGTGAATACCGTCCAGATCCCTTCACGCCCAATTTTGATGGGTGCAAACACCTTGACCGGACGATGATAAGTCTTCAATTTAGATCGATCCCGATTCTCTTTGTGCCGAAAATCATTACATTCAGCAGTAGAGGAATAGGTGATACTGGCCGATAAACGCTGATTAATGCACACAGTGCAAAGCAAGGTTAGCGTAAAAAACAGGGATTTCATGCGGAGGATTTGACTTCATAAACTCATTTTCAATGGTCTAATTATGGTTTATCCTTATTTTAACGCAATTATTTTGTGGCGAAAATTCAGCTACCTTTCATTTACGTCGCTGAGCGAAAACGGGGCGGAAAAGACATTCATTTTTTTATTGAATGAAAACAATATCACAAAGTTGTAAGAATATCCCTAATTTTGTGGCTAAATCATCTCAAGGAAAGTAGCAATAGTACGGCTCACACTAAAATCATCCGAGGAGTCTGGCTGCTTTATCTTGTTATAACGATCAAAATGGGGCCTGAGATATTACTCACACTTTGTTTAGTTTTATTAAACGGATTCTTCGTTGCGGCGGAATTTGCCATCGTCAAAGTCCGCATCTCTCAAATTCAAGTCAAGGCAGCAAACAGTTTCACTGGACGCATTGCGGAAAGTGTAGTCAGCAATTTGGATGGCTATCTGGCAGCAACCCAGTTGGGTATCACGCTGGCCAGTTTGGGCTTAGGCTGGATTGGTGAAGATGTGATGACCAAGTTGATTTTGGCGGCCATGGAGGGCCTTCAAATACAAGTAGATGAAGCGCTGGCGCACCGCATTGCGCTGCCAATTGCCTTTAGCGTGATTACTGTATTGCACATTGTTTTCGGGGAATTAGCCCCCAAATCGCTGGCCATTCGGTTCCCGACATCCACCACTTTGTACACTTCAGTGCCACTCAAGGTTTTTTACTTTGTGTTTCGGCCATT
>JAIXOO010000228.1 GCA_027486765.1 Saprospiraceae bacterium | reverse complement strand
TCTTCCTCCTCGACTGCCTGGGCGCCCTCCTCTCCGCCTTCCTCCTAGGCGTAGCCCTACCCAGTTTTCAACCCATCTTCGGCATGCCCCGCCAAGTCCTCTATGGCCTGGCCGCGCTAGCCGGCCTGTTTGCGGTGTACTCGTTTTGGAATTATCGCTGGTTCAAGGAGAATTGGCGGCCTTATTTGCGAGGGATTGCGATAGTCAATCTGTTGTATTGTGGATTGACAGCTGCCTTGGTGATCTACTTTCGTCAAGAACTGACCAAGTGGGGACTCTTGTATTTTTTGCAGGAGATGGTTGTGATCATTGTACTCGTTGTGATCGAATTCCGAACCCTTTCCCAAACAGATAAGGCCTCCCAATCTTAAGGTGTCCATTAGCACTAAATTCACCACTAACCTTGCTCTTCTTTCAAGGCATTCACCCAATTTTTCATCACCCTTTTTAAGATTTTCATAATCATTTAGCCAATTTTTGACCCCATTTTTGCCCCGTCATTCGATTTTTTACTATTTACAATGCCATTATGGAAAACCTTAAAGAGTTGGTGAAAGCATTTTACACCGAGTGCCTCACTGTGGGTGGGACTCAATGGCACCAAATCTTTCCAAACTATGGCGATGGACATGCATACCGTTGAAAACGGGCAAATCCAAACGGTGTACCATATTGAGGAATGGACTACAGCAATTGCCCAGTTGAAAAAATAAGGCTTTTTGAATCACCTTTTAACCTTCACACAAATGTCGATCAACGCAAATTACCGAAGGGACAAAATTCCCATGTGGATCAATATCCTGAGTGGAATTGTCATCCTGATCCTGGTTTTTAAAACTTATGCGGCCTTAGCCAATCCGGCCCTTGCCTACGGCGCAATTTACGGCGAGGTGCTGGCCAATCAAAAGGTATTGTGGGAACTCGCAGGGCGAAACATCGCCATGATTGTAGTGACATTGATGGCTTTGCGTTCACAGAACGCCATGTTTTTGGCATTCACCATGATCATCAACATTGTACGAGAAAGCTTCGACCTATTTATGGGGATTCGTTTTTCGGGCGGGGAAATGGCACAAATCCTGCAAGCCATGTCCTTTCTGATTTTTTTGGTGCCTTATGTGTTTGCAATGAGAAAGTTGAGGAGCTTGGCCGCTTTGCCTGAATAGGAAGTGCAGGTGGAAATGATTTATCTTTGATGGAAAAACATGAAGCACCAAATCCAACGCTACAAATTCAAAGAAGAAGCTAAAATTGGCTTCGAAATTGTAGACTTGGGCGAGGTGTACACTCGCCACAAAGCCTTAATGACCGTTCCACATCGCGCTGATTTTTACCACATTCTATTGATTGAGGAAGGGGCATCCAGGCATTTTGTCGATTTTCAGGAGTTGAGCCTGGAGCCTTTTACCCTTCTGTTCATCAATAAGGATGCTGTACACCAATTTGAACGCAGCGAACACATCAAAGGAAAAGCAATCGTTTTTTTGGATAGTTTTTTTTGCCACAACGAGCAAGATGCCCGGTTTTTGCAATCCAGTGTGTGTTTCAATAATTTCTGCGCGACTTCAAAATTGAAAATCGGTGAAGACTGCCAGGGTTTGAACGATTATTTTGGAATGATGCTACAAGCCTTTCGCAACCCTTTGGAGCAGCACCATGCGCCTTATTTGCGCAACCTTTTGCACAATTATTTGATTCTTTCCGAGCGTTTTTTGCGGCAACAAGATGATTTTGAACAACTCCCTAGCGGCATTGATATGGATTACACCACGGCGTTTCGCGAGATATTGAATGAGCATTTCAAAAGCCAAAAAACCGTTGGGTTCTATGCCTCAGGAATTAACATTACCGAAAATCGGCTTTACCACGCAACGCAACGCATTTTGGGTAAAAGCCCCAAACAAGTCATCAACGAACGATTAATATTGGAAGCCAAGCGCCTTTTGGTTCATTCCAGCAAACCTGTAAAAGAAATTTGCTTTGAACTCGGTTTTGAAGAGCCGAGCAATTTCAACCAGTTTTTTAAAAAATATGCGCAGGTTACCCCGAGCAATTTTCGTAAAAATGAAATGCCGTAAAAGCAGCGTTTCTCTAGCTTTTACGGCATCCATTTTACCCACTCCTTAGGCGGCTACATATGCAGCGCCCGGTTCCCCGTCGCCGCCAATGCCGCTTCTTTAAACGCCTCAGTATACGTCGGGTGCGCATGGCTCATCCGCGCCGCATCCTCCGCTGAAGCCCGGAATTCCATCAAGGCCACCGCTTCCGCAATCATATCTGCCGTACGTGGGCCGACCATGTGGACGCCCAAAATTTCATCACTCACCTGGTGGGACAACACTTTCACCATCCCATCCGTATCCATACTTGCCCGGGCGCGGCCCAAGGCTTTGAAGGGGAATTTGCCCACTTTGTAAGGCACGCCCGCTTCTTTGAGTTGTTCTTCGGTTTGGCCCACACCCGCTACTTCTGGCCAGGTGTACACTACACCTGGGATCAGATTGTAATCGATGTGTGGTTTTTGCCCGACGATCGTTTCGGCCACAAAAACGCCTTCTTCTTCGGCTTTATGCGCCAACATGGCCCCTTTGATCACGTCGCCGATGGCGTAGATGCCGGGCACGTTGGTTTGTAGATGGTCATCTACCACTACCCTACCCTTTTCATCCAATTGTACCCCGGCGTTTTCCAGCCCCAATTTATCCGTATAAGGCCGACGGCCAATGGCCACCAGGCAGTAGTCTGCTTCGATGCTCAGTTTTTCGTCGGTATCGCGTTTTTGGTATTCCACCACCACCTTGTCTGCGGAGGGAGTAACGGCAGTCACCATGTGTTTGAGGTGGAATTTGATGCCAGTTTTACCCAATGAGCGTTGCAACTCTTTGCTGCAATCCCCATCCATGCCAGGGATGATGCGATCCAGGTATTCGATCACATCCACTTGGGTACCCAAGCGAGCGTATACTGAACCTAATTCCAGGCCAATCACCCCGCCGCCAATGATGACCATGCGGGTTGGCACTTCCTGAATGTTCAGCGCTTCGGTGGAGGTGATGACCCGTTTTTTATCGTAATTGAAGGTGGCAGGCACGATGGGCTTAGAGCCAGTGGCAATGATGGTTTTGTCCGTTTCGAGGTCCTGAGTCGTGCCATCTTCCTTGGTCACTTTGATCAAGTTAGCATTGACAAAAGAGCCAAATCCGTAATAGACGTCGATTTTATTTTTTTTCATCAAAAACTCCACCCCTTTGACCGTCTGGCTCACCACGTCGTTTTTGCGCTTCACCATTTGGGGCATGTTCACTTTCAGGTTTTCCAGCTCAATGCCGTGCTCAGTAAATTTTTCATGCGCAGCGTGGTAGTGCTCTGAAGAGTCCAGCAATGCTTTGGAGGGGATACAACCCACGTTCAAACAAGTACCCCCCAGGGCATTGTAACGCTCGATGATGGCAGTTTTGAGTCCCAACTGGGCGCAACGAATGGCGGCTACATACCCCCCGGGTCCAGAGCCGATCACAGTTACATCGTATTTCATAAGGTTGTGAAAATTTTGAGAAAATTTGAGGGCAAAAGTAGAGGTTTTATCCCACCTAGGGGCGATAAAAAAATAAGTGCTTCATTTTGTCAAAGGATCAGATAAGTAAACGGTTCATTTTAAGTTTCTTATCTGATCCTTTGACTCAAAAAAAATGAAGCACTTATTTTTGCCCCACTACTTAGATGCCTTTTACTCCAAAAAGAACAGGTCGACTAAGGTTTTTTGTTCACACTTTTTAAAAATTGACTTTATGACCAGTAGGTGCTTGAGGCAGAACCGAGGGATTTTTGGGCTGATTGAGGAGTAAAACCTATCTTTGTTCCTCAACTTACCGATCATGCAATCAGTTTTTCAAACTTACCTGGAGTTGGGCTTTGCCCACATTGCCGACCTGGCTGGATACGACCACATCCTCTTTATTGTTGTATTGTGTGCAATCTATCGTTTAGAAGAGTGGCGGAAAGTCGCCATTTTGGTGACGGCATTCACCCTGGGGCATTCGCTTACCCTGGGTTTGGCAGCGATGAACATCATTGGCGTAAACACCAAGTTGGTTGAGTTTTTGATTCCTTTGACCATTTTTGTCACCTCGATTTACAATGTTATTTTTCATAAATTTGATCAAAAGGAAATCCGTAGCGGTACTTTTACGCGTAATTTAAATATTAACTACGCTTTTGCCCTGATCTTTGGTTTGATCCACGGCATGGGCTTTTCGAATTTTTTTCGGGCTTTGACTTTGCCAGGTGGAGAAAATGATTTATTATTACAACTCCTAGCCTTTAACGTTGGAGTTGAATTTGGTCAACTCGCCATCGTCGCTGTAATTCTACTGTCTTCTTTTCTGGCATTCAATGTGTTTCGCATCAAACAAAGAGAGTACAATCTGTTTGTGTCCGGTGCGGCAGCAGGTTTGTCATTGGTAATGATGCTGGAAAGGAACCCATTCACATAATAATATTGCTAAATTAATGTCATTTTCCGATGAATGACTTGTTTTCTTCGGGATATGACGCTATATTGCAGTTAATTGGTAAGAAACATGGTTTTTAGCCAAAATTGGAAACGCTTAGTCAAATTTCTTCTTATTCTTCCTATTCGATTCTACAAGGTTGCCATCTGGCCCTTGTTTAGGCCGCATTGTGCATATGGCCCAAGTTGTTCCGCTTACATGGTAGATGCCATCGAGGAGTGGGGCATTCGGGGAGTATGGATGGGGCTCAAACGCATCGGCCGTTGTCATCCCTGGGGAGGTTTCGGATTTGATCCGGTACCAAAACGTCGCGACTCCCAAAACCATTGATTGTTTTGTTTTTAATAGGACACTTATGCTTAAAAGACCTAGACGTAATCGACGAAACGCTGCCATTAGAGGAATGATCCAGGAAACACACCTTTCCACAGAGCACCTCGTGCAGCCCCTGTTTCTGGTTAGCAAAGAAACCTCGCGTGAACCCGTGAAAGCTTTGCCTAACACCTACCGACTCGGCCTCCGAGAAACATTGAAAGAAGTAGAAGATTCCTTGAACCTGGGGATTACCAACTTCATCCTGTTTCCGGTGGTGCCAGATCAGTACAAGGACAAGTTTGCTACCTATGGCTATGATGAGGACAATTTTTACCTCAAAATAGCTGCGGAAGTCAAACGCCGTTTTCCCGAAACCTGCCTGATTAGTGATGTTGCCATGGATCCGTACAGCACTGATGGCCACGATGGCCTGGTACGCGATGGCAAGATCATCAACGACGAAACTTTACCGATTCTCGCAAAAATGGCGGTTGCACAAGCTGCTGCTGGTTTTGACCTGCTTGGTCCATCCGACATGATGGACGGAAGAGTGGGTTACATGCGCGAAGCACTTGATGCGGCTGGCTACATGGACACCGGTATCATGGCTTATACGGCCAAGTATGCCAGTGCCTTTTACGGTCCATTCCGTCATGCCTTGGACTCAGCTCCACGTGGAGGGGACAAAAAAACCTACCAGATGGATCCCGCTAACCAAAGAGAAGCCCTGATTGAGGCAGCTTTGGACATCGAGGAAGGAGCAGATTTCATCATGGTGAAACCTGCCTTGAACTATCTGGACGTGATCAACTTATTGAAAACCAATACCGAAACTCCGGTCGCGGCCTACCACGTGAGTGGGGAATGTGCAATGCTTATTGCAGCAGCAGAGAAGGGTTGGTTGGATTTGGATCAAGCGGTTCAGGAAACCCTCATGTGTTTGCGCCGGGCTGGCTCGGATGTGATCATCACCTATTTCACGAAGCACTACGCTCGCCTGATGAAACAGGGTCACTTACCAGAAGAACACAAAGAACCTAAAACTCATGCGCGCAGCAAGCGTACGAGTACGAGTATGCCAGCTTTTATTAAGAACTACAAGATTTAAGTTGAGTAGTTTGGAAGAAGTTGGGAAGTTGAGAGGGTGATCGCCAATGACAGGTGGTCACCCTCTTAGTTTTTAGGCACCAATTTTGGATTTTAAGTGGTAGTTTATTAAAAATTGAAGCATCTGAAAAAGTAAAAATTGAAACCATAAATTTACTAGACATCAGTGGACGCAGGGTATGGAAACAAAAGTTTGCCTCAACAGATGCTTCAACGTTATTTTCCTTAACTTTGCCAAATCTCAGCAGTGGAAGTTATTTAGTTGAAATATTGGTTGATGGATCCAAGAAAGCTGTGTTAGAAAAATTAATAGTTCAGTAATTGATGATTGGGTATGACGCGCCCACATCACCCTGCTAGCCCAACCCCAAGCAAATGAACATTTATTTTTGCCCCACTACTAAATCGCAAATTTAGGAGCCATATCTTTGAAACTTCGTATCTTATCTTCGAAAATTGCGTCATACTACCAAAAGGCTTAGGTTGAACGACCCTACACCCGGCTCAGCATGCCTCATTGGTGTACCGCTCAGCATACTCATACTATTAAGAGAACAAAACTTATTTCCATGAGACTTTATTTACTCGTTTTAGGTTTCTTACTGCTTTTCTCTTCAAAAAGCAGCGCACAATTATTCTACGGCATCGGCGCACAACACCAAACCCTTTCTTTCAGCCGCGATGGCAGCCAGGGTTTGCAAGGCGTTGATCAAGTCGTAAAATTAGCGGGAGGCGATTTGGACAAGGTTTTTCCCAAGCGAATCCGCTCCACCACGCTTGCGCCACAGGTTTTTATTGGCTGGCATTTCCCACAAGAAAACGACTATTACGTCCGGGCACAGGTTGCCACCTCGCAAAATTTTGCACAAACCTTCAAATTGCGGGGAAATGTGAACGTAGAAGGCAAAAATATTCCACTCCCCAATGCGATCTCGCTGGGCATTGAAATGGGGCGCAAATTCGACAACAGTACCTTCTTGTTCGGCAGCATCATCTACGACGACGGCGTTCGTTTTTCGGACTACCTCTTATCACAAGGGACCAATATGGATCGCGATGCCATCGACGCGCTGAACAACATCAGCTCCCGGGTAAATTTACTAAGCGGCGCGGGTAAAGGTTTGTTTCAGGTAGCGGTTGGCGGAGGGTACTGGTTGCCTTCTCCCAATTTTGACATCCGCGCCAGGGGATCCGTCGGCGCTGCGGGCAAGGCCCTGGTCCTGAACTTTGGCTTTTCGGTCGAATTGCACAAAAAGAACAAAAAAAACCTGGATTTGGAGAAGCATCCAGATTTGTGGTTTTGAGGATAACGCTGTTCGAGTGGGTGTTGGTTGACAGTTGGGTGCTCCCAAACCCACCCGAACGCAAAGCCCGAAACTGTTGATTCAGAAAAATTGAGGGGTGGTTGCCGATGATTGGCAGCCACCCCTTGCTTTTTTATTGAAAGAATGAAATGGTCAATCACCACCCAATCCCGTAATCATCCCCGTGATTGCTGGAACCACCCCAGAAACTACCATTTGCCCAATCAAAAAAGATGGCATTGATTGGCCCCGAAGTGCGTGGTTCGAAACTGAGTTTGTAGCCCATTTTCTCCAGAGCCTGGCGAATCGCAGGAGTGGTACTTTCATTCATGAGCATGCTACCCGGTTTGGTTTCATGTTTGTCAAATGAACTCCGCATCTGGAAGCT
>JAIXOO010000075.1 GCA_027486765.1 Saprospiraceae bacterium | reverse complement strand
GTTTAGGGAGGTTTAGGCTCCGCGAGCGATCCTTGCACTTCGGCTACGCTCAGTGACCGGGTCGCTCGCGGAGCCTAAACCTTCTCAACCTCTCTCAACCTTCTCAACTTTTTTCTTACAGCCAATAATTCAGCTTCACCACCAGCGCCCGATTCCGATGCGCCCATCCCTGGGCAAAGTAATTGTCCGTCAGTACCACAAACACATCACTCATCGGGCGGTAACGCCACTGAATCCGGCTATTGATGTTAAAATTGTTGGCCTGGGTATTGTATTGCAAAAAAGTAGTCCAGTTCAAATTGCGGTTGAAAAAGAATTCGATGCGGGGTGTGATCGCCAAAATTTCAGCGTCGGCGTAAGGTTTGGGAAAGTCCAGTTTGTTGTAACTGGCCGCCACCCGAAAATTCCCCCAGGGTTGAGCGCGTAAACCAATGCTGAGGTCTGCAGTCCATTGCAGGCCATTGTAAAATTCTCCTCCGGTGAACCCAGCACTCCAATTCAGGGCCTTCCGTACATCTGAAGTCCATTCCATCCGGGCATTGGCAAAAGTATACCGCGCTGCGGGAAGTGCCGGATATTCCTCAATGGGTTCATCGTCAAACTTGAAACTCACGGGCACATTGGCATAGTTGAAATTGGTGTACAATGCAAACTCGCTGGTATTGCGAAAATTGAGCTCCAAATTGATTCCACTGTTGTATTCGTTGATGCTGAAGTTGGGGTTGAACACCATAAAACTGTTGGCTGAAATTTCGGTGCTGTTCAGCTTGCTAGTCTCCTGCTTGGGTAAAATGCGCCAGGTTGCTTCCAGGTATTTGTAATTGTAGCCAATGCGCAGGGTTGTGTCTCTAGCAGCGTCGTAGTTGGCAATGCGCAATTCATAGCCCATGTCCGCGTAATAATTGGGCCCCATGTGCAAAAAGTCAGCCACAAATTCAAAATTGCGCCCAGTGTATTCAAAGCCCGTTTGTCCCCACCAATCCTGCTGGTTGATCTCAGGTTTGAAGGATTGATGATAACCTACCCAGGACTGCATGGAGCCCTTGGGTGAGATGTACAAAAACTCTCCTCCTGCATTGCGGCTCCAATTCTGAGTGTTTTGTTCTCGCTCTCCGGTTTCCTGACGATTGAGGAAATAGCCCCGCAAAGTAGTTCGGCCAAATAGTCGCCGATCAAACACCAAAGCCGAAAAATTCTCGGGATTTTGGGCGTCGTGCTTGCGGGTCTGCATGTTGAGCACCCCGATGCGGGTATCAGGATTGATGTTTCCAGTAAGGCGTAGTCCTCCAAGGATGGGAATTTGGTTGCCATTGTCATCCAAACCAATGCGGCGGGAGAAAAAAGGCCGGATCAGGTCGAAACCAAAATTGCCGAAGAGGTCCGCGTTTTCCAGGAAAAAGGTACGTTTTTCGGGCAATTGTATGTCAAAACGAGTCAGGTTGATGACCTGTTCATCGATTTCAATTTGGGAAAAATCGGGGTTGATCGTCAGGTCGAGGTTGAGCGAAGAACCGAGTCCAATTTTGGCATCCAGGCCAAGGTCGCCATAGGTGCGGGTAGGCACCCCATTTTCAGTATCCCGATCGGTTCCTCCGGTCACAAAGGGAATAAAAGCGTAATTGCGCGAAGCATTTTTAGGCCCTTCTTCAAATTGGAGTACCCCAGTCCAACCCAGGTCGGTGCCATTGAATTGCAACGGGATTTGTACCCAGGTGCTGAAATGCCCGCGATTGGCGTCGTTGCGAATGAAGTTGATGCCCCATTCTTTTTGGCCGTCTTTAAAACGCAAAATGCGCAAGGGGATGGCAAACTCGGCGGTCCAGTGACCGGGGTAGTTTTTTACTTCGCCCCACCATACGTTGTCCCAACTTTCGTCGGTTCCGTTACCATTGGTTGCAGCAATCAGTGCCTCGGTTTGCACTCCAGCGGGGGTAAGCCCAAAAAAGTAACCATTGTTGGACAAATTGACCGGGTCGAGCACCACCGCAAGGCCATCTGATTCCCAATACCCTGCATCGCGTTTGAGACTCTGGAGGATGTATTTTCCCGAGTCTTGGTAACAGGTGGCGGCAATGTACAGAAACTGCTCATTGTAGGCGCATTGTACTTTCGTTTGAGCGTTGGCAGGGCGGCCATCGATGGGCCATTTCAGCCAAAATTTCCCTGTCGTATCGGCATTCTGCCAGGCGGGATCGTCGAGTTTTCCGTCAATTTTAATGGGCTGACTAGTCTTTTTAGCTTGCAAGCGAAAACGGGCTTGCATGTCATTACGCGCTTCTTGCGCGTAGAGTGTGGTAGAGAGCAGGGCGAGGAAGAGGCTACTCCAGAGCAGTTTCGGATACATTTCAGTCGGACTTTAGGCTGCAAATGTAGCGATAAAGGTGAAAGAGCTACAAAAAGTTCCTGAAAGTGGGGAATATGGTGCTGAAATGGTAAAAAATGAGAAGTGAGTACTGCAACATTACACTTGGACATCTCTCGATATTAAAGGGTAGCGGAGGTCTTACTTTGGAGGATTGAAGAATTCACTTGCTTATTGAAAATATATTGTTGTAAAAAACATGATTTTATAATTTTTGTGAGAAAATAAAAAGGGAGAAAGTGTATTCTTCTCCCCTCAACAAATTCTCATTAAAAAAGACTTTGATAGAAAAGAGGCACCCCTAAAATAGGGGCGCCCTTCCATGTGAATCATAATCACTTTCTAATTTCTTAGTGGTCCTAATGTTCGCGTTTCAAATCAAAACCCGAATCAACGCTGCAAAAGAATCATCTTTCTGGTATCAATGAAATCTGCGGTTTCGAGGGTATAATACATTACCCCAGCTGCCCGCAGGTTTTCTTCCTTGAGCACAATTTGGTTCATGCCCTTGGCGTAATCGCCTTCCACTTTGTAGATCAAGGCACCTTTCACATCCCGAATAGTCAGTACGGCTTTAGCTGCCTCGGGCAGATAAAAACTCAGTGCTGTTTCTTCGTAGAATGGGTTGGGCGAGTTTTGGTACAAAGATACCCGGTCAAGTTGTTGCAGACTCTGGTTGAAACGCAGCTGTACCCCCATCACCTCATTCTGTTGGTTGTAAGCCTCAGTATTGGTTATCCGGCTGTTGATGCTGACCACCTTACTCAAGTTGATGTTTGCTTTTGCCCGCAGTTTGAGGGTAAAAAGTAATGCATCGTCAGCCAAGGCAGTAGAGGTATTGAAAGAAGTGGTGATTACACCTTCTTTGGCAAATACACCAAAGTTTTCAGCTTTCATTGTAGCATATTCCAGATCTAGCAGTTCTACTTGCTCAGCAAATTGCATGGCAAACTGGAAGCCTTGCAACTTCGACAAATCCTTGGCACGGAAAGGCAGCTCATAAGTCTGACCTGAAGTCATTTCCAACTCCTCAGTGGAGAGGGTCATGTTCTTGGCACCACGAACTTCAGTTGCCACGGCTCCAGAAACGCTAGCGGTACCATTCACGTCACCAATCTTGATGGCTACGAAATTGGCCGTTACGTTATTGGAAATATCATTAATGTTGGCTACTTCCGGGAACACTGCTGCCCACGGGTTGCTTGGTTGAGGGAAGCTGTAGCTTGCATCCACAAATCTCCAGGACGTGTTGCTCGCAAAACGCGTATCAATGTTTAGGATCAATTTCCGAATCTGGATCATGTCCAAAGTTGAAATTGACTTAGAATTGTTCGCATCTGCCGCGATCATTTTGTACGGGCTGTTCAAGGCCGTTACACCCAGGATGTGCTTCTGGATCAACACCAGGTCAAAAGTAGATACACCATTTATGTAGTTCTTGTCCAGTTGTGGAGTGATGGTAAAATCGGCTCCTTTGGTCAAGTTAACAAAAGAGTAACCACCATTGGTAGGTGTTGTGGCACTTAGAGAAGCTGCCCCACTCAGGGTGATGCTCGCACCTTGAAGTGCACCTTTGTCTTCGGTAGCAATGGTACCCGCGATGCTGACTGCTCCAGGAGTAGAAGCGCACACACTGCGGTTATCCTGAACTTCAACATAAGTTACACAGAAGTCATCCTTACCTGCATTGTCCCATGCGTGCAATTCAACCAATACTACTTTACCAGCGTCTGCACAAGTCAGGTTCAAACCAGTTTGAGTAGCTACCACTGGATC
>JAIXOO010000220.1 GCA_027486765.1 Saprospiraceae bacterium | reverse complement strand
TAAAGGTTTCAACCAAATCACTTTGAAAGCTAGCGATTTGAATGCTACTGGTGTGTTGTACTACACCCTGGAAGCTGACGATTTCACTGCTACCAAGAAGATGATTATTGTTGAATAATCGATCCATAACCCCTGAATCGATTCATGGAAAGACTGTGATTTTATTCAGGGGCTGATCAAACGGAGAGGGCAGTGCTTTTGCACTGCCCTTTTCTGTTATAATTCTTATAAATTCTCTTTTTTTTTCAAATTTTCATTACCTTCGCATTGGTTTAAAGTTTCTCGTTTAGGAACTTATATAATCCCATGATATGAAACAAACTATTAAAGTACTCCTATGCTGGGCAGTAACATTCCTATGCTTAGCCCAGGGTAATGCTCAAACGCTTACCCGTATTTCTGCGAATAAAGATACCCTCCCAAGTGGTGCAAAAACTTATGTCGCCAATGTCAAAGTAGCTGGCTTCAAAAAAATTATTGGTGCATCTTTTGCTGTTGCATGGGATTCGGCAGTGATCAGTTTTGACTCCATTGGTAACTTTGGTATTCCTTTAAGTAAAAACGACCATTTTGGTTACTTAAATACCCAAAATGGTGTGCTCCGCTTTTTGTGGCAAGAGGGAATTTCTGGACTAACCGTAAAGGATAATACTACGCTGTTTTCTATTTATTTTAAAGTTATCGGGAAGCCTGGTTCCAAAAGTCCAATCTCTTTTGTGAGCATTGCAGAATCCCCCTCCTTGGAAAAAGAAATTATCGACACTACGTTCTCAATTGTAAATGCACAATACACAGATGGCACTGTAGTCATCAAATCTCAAACCAGTGCAACTGTCTTTGCTAGTGACCCAAATAAACTTCGCGTCAACAAGGCTTATCCTAACCCATTCAATGGCAACCTTACTTTGGAGTTCACCCTGCGTGATGCAGGTAAGATGAATATTGAAGTGGTAGACGTACTCGGAAAAATAGTCCACACCGAAAAACGCTCTTATTTAGCCGGTAAACAAGAGTTATTATTGCCAAAATCAGTCTTTCCATCCCCGGGCAATTACTTTGTCCGCATGTACCAGGGAACTTCATTTACTTTGCAACCAGTGATTTTTATGCAATAATCATTACTCACTTTATCCCAAATTCCGAAAAGATGAAACCGATTATTACACACCTGCTCCGTGGGGTGAAGATAGGGTCAATAGCTTTTGTATTCCTGGCCATATTCACTCCATTTCAAGCATTTTCCAACAATTCGCCTGCTGTTACGGGCGATAAAAAATTACCCATTGAGATCGTTCCAACCGACGAATCACTCATGGGATTCTCCTTGACTATTGCCAATGCAACAGTCCAAAAAGGAGGCGAGTTTTGCGCCCAAGTTAAAGTTGCAGGTTTTGTTGACATCATTGGGCTTGAGTTTTCACTCAAATTTGACTCTACCAAGCTCACCTTCAAAGAAGTTAAAAACTTCAATCTCGCGGGTTTATCCGCAGGTACAATGGGCTTGCCAGGCGCGGGCAACAACCCCACTGGAACTTTAAAGGTATCTTGGCTTGACAACAACATTACTGGGGTAACCCTAGTTGATGGTACTGCTATTTTTGACATTTGTTTTACGGCAGTAAACTTAGATGCGACCACCAATCTTCGTTTTGTTTACAAAGAGATCATCAACAAAGCCGAGCAAAATGTTGCGGTAGATAATACCGCAGCCCAACCCGTCATCACCATCGGTGCAGGGGGTAGTGGAGGAGGAGGATCAGGTGGCATTCTGGCCTTGGACATTACCGATGCAACCGCTCCAGCGGTTAATCAAGAGGTCTGTGTAAAAGTCAATGCCGTTTCTGGGTTCACCAATCTGAAGAGTGCTCAATTGTCTATCAATTACAATACGACCCAACTCAGTTTCGCTTCCGTCAAAAACTTTAATTTGAACGGCCTGACTGCTGCTAATTTTAACTCGGCTACACCGGGCACGCTGACCATGAACTGGACCAGTACAACGCCCGCAGCAGGAAATACTTTGGCCAACGGCACAGCAGTTTTTGATGTTTGTTTTACTACAAAGTTGGCAGGCATTACTTCAACTCTGTCCTTTGCTTCGGGCGCGCAAGTTCAAAATAAAGACAATCAGGCTGTAACCTTAAATGGTACCACGGGGACAATCACGGTTTCAGGAGGCTCTGGTACCACTGGCGCTGCCACTTTTGATCTGACGGATGCAACTGGTACCGTGGGACAGGACGTTTGCCAAAAGGTCAACGTTACCAATTTTACTAACCTATTGAGTGTCGAATACTCCATTACTTATAATGCAACCCAGCTGGATTTTGTCTCTGTCAAAAACTTCAATTTGGCAGGGTTGGCAGATGGGAATTTTAGTAAGCCTGGGGTCAATGGTACCCCATTAGGTTCAATCAGATTGTCCTGGAATGATCCTCAAGTAGATGCTGGTGTGTCCGTACCCAATGGCACAGCCATTTTTGAAGTGTGTTTTAAGCCTAAAATAAACAACATCACTTCGACCGTTACTTTTGGCGGTACATCTGAAGTCATCAATAAGGATCAACAACCAGTTACGTTTAGTGGCCAATCCGGTTCCATTACAGTTGGTTCAGGTGGCGGCGGTTCAACAGGCTTTACCCTCGATCTCACCGATGCGACGGTTCCTGCAACCAATCAGGAAGTTTGTATTAAAGTGAATACGGCCGGTGGCTTCACCAACATGATTGGTTTGGAGTTTACCATTAGCTACAATACAACTCAACTAGAATTTTCTACAGTTAAGAATTTTAATCTCAATGGCTTAACCGAAGCATCTTTTGGTTTGCCAGGAGTAGGCACAAACCCTGTTGGTAGCATCAAGGTATCGTGGAGTGACCCCAATGTAACTGGAATTACCTTGGCTAATGGCACTGCCATTTTTGATGTCTGTTTCAAAGGCAAAGTCACAAATGTTGCTTCAAACGTAACTTTTGCTACAACGCCTGCTCCTGAAGCCATCGATAAAGACAATACGCAATTGCCATTCACTGGTCAGCCAGGGACTATTACCATTGGTAGCGTGTCTAATCTGCCCGATGTAAAACTCAATGTGAGTAGTCAGTCTGGAGTATTGGCACAGGACGTATGCGTCAAAGTGAGTGCGGTAGATTTTACCAATATTTCAGCACTCGCAGGCACCATAACTTATGACGCCACCGCACTACAATTCAAAAGTGTTACCAACCTCAGCCTTGCTGGACTTACTCAAGCATCCTTTACACCTCCAGGCACAGGAGGGGTAACCGCTGGGTCCTTAAAGGTCAATTGGAGCACTGCAACGGTTGGAGGAGTTACCTTGGCGAGCACATCTAATATTTTTGATGTTTGCTTTACGCCACTAAAAACAGGAGCGTCACAAGTAAATTTTAGTACGACAGGTCTAACTGTTACCCGGTCAAACAACCTGCCTGCCGTTGTACAAACCGGCGCAGGTACAGTGACCATTGGTACAGTTACTACTTCGGATTTAACGCTAACTGTGGGTAGTGCTAGCGGCACTACGAATAGCGATGTGTGTCTGGAGTTGACTACGACAAATTTCAAAAACGTGATCGGAATGCAGTATGCGATCAAATTTGACCCAGCATTCCTGACCCATAAATCTTTTGACAATCTAAATGCCAGCCTACGTGGATTTTCAACAGGTAGCATCAATGCCAATAATACGACAGGCTTTATCAACCTTTCATGGGTAGATGACCAGATCGCTGGGGTGACCTTGCCCGACAATGCAGTAATCATGCGGATGTGTTTCACCATCAAAGGAACTTCCGGATCTTCAACTGTGGGCATTGATAAAACCAAAACGGTTGAATTAACGGATGTCAGTGAAAAAGCCATTCCAACTCAAACCTTTAATGGTACCGTATCCATCGGAAATCCCAATGCACCTTCAATTGTTTCTCCAGCAGTGATTACAAATGTGCCCTGCTTTGGGGAAAGTAAAGGTGCCATCAACATCGAAGTTCGCAATGGGGTTGCTCCTTATACCTATAAGTGGAGCAACAATGCAACAACTCAGGATCTGAGCAACCTTGCTGCTGGTTCCTACAGTGTGACGGTGACTGATGCCAGCAATGCAACCGCAGTTGGTACTTTCAATGTTACACAACCTACCGCTGCATTAGCCATTACTGGAATTACAAAAACTGACGCCAACTGTTTTGGTCAAGCCAGCGGTTCACTTACTGCTGTGGTTACTGGTGGTACTACTCCCCTTACTTATGCCTGGGGTGGAAACCTGGCCGCTGTAGCCAATCCGACCAATGTTCCAGTGGGTAACTATACCTTGACGGTGACCGATGCCAACGGCTGCCGGGCCGTATCTAGTCCTACTGCGGTGGGCCAACCTGCTGCGGCACTCAATGCAAGCACTGGCACTCAACCTGCTAAATGTGATGGAACACCAACTGGTTCTGCAACCATTACTGCCACCGGGGGCACTGCTCCTTACACCTATAAATGGGCAAACAATACCACTACGAACCAATTGAGCAATGTTGCAGGAGGCAGTTATGCATTTACTGTTACAGACGCTAAGAGCTGTACTTTCACTGGTTCTGTAACCGTTCCCACCGAGCAAAGTGTACGCATCACTTCTATCGATCCGGTTAATTTCGATCAAAATACGACCAACGGTGCCGTGAACATTGCCATTTCCGGTGGTATTGCGCCTTACAAATTCAGTTGGGTTGGTCCAAATAACTTCACTGCGACTACTGAAGACATCAGCAATTTGGGTACTGCTGGTCAATACTGCGTAACCATAACCGACAATACCAATTGTGTGACGACCATGTGTGCTTCGATTGTACAGCGCTTGAAAGTAAACCTAACCGTTACAGAAGCCTGCTTTGGTCAAGCCAACGGCGGTGTAAGTCTGCTGGCTACGGGTGGGGTTGCTCCTTATACTTATAAATGGAGCAACAACAACGTAACAACCCAAAACATTAGCAGCATCGCAGCGGGTAATTATACAGTAACCGTAACGGATAGTCAGAACAATACCGTAACTGGAAGTGCACTGGTTCCTGCTCTAGCCGAAATCAAAATCGCCCGGACAGTTACCGATGTCAATGTTCCTGGTGGAGCAAATGGGGCAATTTCGCTCACGGTAACCGGAGGAAAACCAGGCTATACTTACAAATGGAGCAACAACAGCACTGCCAGTAACTTGTCGGCATTGGTTGTCGGCGAATACTGTGTGACGATAACTGATTTGGTGGGTTGTACCGCAACGGGCTGCTTTAAAGTTGAACTGGTAACCATTCCACTCTCTGTCACCAGCGACATTACTGGCATCAAATGTAATGGAGAAGCGTCAGGCGCAGTTCGTTTACAAGTCTTGGGTGGCGTAGGGCCTTACGCTTTAGCCTTCAACAATGGGCAACCAGAGAACCTTGCCCTGGGCGCATTCGAGCGCAAAAACCTGGCTGCAGGTACTTATACTTACAAAGTAACCGATTCAAGAAACACCGTATTTGATGGTTCGCTTACGGTAGGCCAACCTGATCCCCTGGCAATTTCTTCTTTTGCAGTTCGTCACGATTCCGAAGATCCTGGCTGTACAGGGAGCATTGCACTGTCGATTACGGGTGGTACTCCCGGCTACCAGGTTTCCTGGAATTCACCGAACGTGGGTTTCCAAATCATCAACCTTTGCGAGGGCAATTTTGTCCCTTCGGTTATTGATGCCAACGGTTGCCGCAAAACATTCGAACCCATTGCTCTGACAACCTTCACCGTAAGTGCAGCGATTGTCAATACCAGCTGCCCCGATGATGACAATGGTGGTGTAAACATCACCGTTCTTGGAGGCTCAGCACCGTATCGCTATGCCTGGTTGAGTGCCAGAGGAGACACCCTTTCCAAAACGAAAGATTTGGGAGATGTTGCTGCTGGGGCATACCGCTTTGTAGTTAGAGAAAATTCGGGCTTGCGCCTTGAAAAACAATATACCGTTACTACTGCTTCGAAATTGACTGCCAATATTCAAATTTTGTCCAGCTTCAATGGCTTTGCAGTAAGCTGCGCCACTGCCAAAGATGGTTCAGCTCGTGCTACGGGCGCCAACGGGGGCGGTGCACCAACTTATGTGTATGAATGGTCTCTGAATGGAAACCTGGTGGCTTCTACTTCCGTGCTCAACAATGCCTCAGTAGGCCTTTATATGGTACGCATCACCGATGGCCTGGGCTGTAGCGTAGAGGAAGAAGTAGAGTTTAAAGCTCCGAATGCTCTGAATGTGAGTGCTTTTATTACCGATGTATCCTGCATTGGGAGCCGAGATGGTGAACTCGCCGCAGAAGTAGAAGGTGGCCTGGCTGGAGGTAAATTTACTTATGCTTGGAGCAATGGCCGCAGTACCCCTCGGATTACTGGATTGTCTAAAGGGGCATATGCGATTACAATCACGGACCGCAACAACTGTACCGTTACCAAATCCTTTGACGTAAAGGAACCAAGCGCAATTACAGTGCAAATTCAGAGCATCAATGCAACGGAAGGTTGTAATGGTCAGGTGTTGGCTTTGGCAACAGGTGGGGTCAAGCCTTATACCTATCGCTGGAACGCACCCGTAACCAGTGGGGATTCGATTGTAAAAAGCCTTTGTCCTGGAGAGTACTTCGTTCAAATTACCGATTCAAGAGGTTGTAAATCAACCCCTGATGTAAGTGCCATCGAAGTGAAAGATCGCCGTTTGCCCTGTATGGACATTCGCTCGATTATTTCTCCAGATGGAGATGGTTCGAACGAAACTTTCCTGATCAATTGCATTCAGGAATTCCCTGGCAACAAGATTTTTATCTACAACCGTTGGGGACAACTTGTCTACCAGGCTGAAAACTACAACAACGACTGGAATGGTACCACCCAAAGTGGTGAACTACTCCCGGAAGGAGCCTACTACTACATTTTGGACTATAAGAACGCCGATGGCAAAGAAATACAGGCAAAAGGGTCAATTACGCTGCTAAGAGGAGAATAAGCAAGCTTTTTCTGTCGGGGCAGCATCCCAATGACTGCCCCGACAGCTCAACAATATTCCATGAACCATCAACCGATTTTGACCATGAAAAAATTGTTACACCTTATATTGTTGCTGTTGCCAACAGCTTTACTTTGGGCTCAGGATGAAGCCATTTTTACCCACTACAACCTGGCACCAATTTTGATCAACCCGGCTGCTGCTGGTTTTGAAGAAACCCACCAAATTCAGTTCAATGCACGCGGACAATGGATCGGATTCCCCGATGCACCTAAAAACGTAGGCGTACAATACCACGGCCCAATGGGCAATACTTTTGGTTTTGGACTTGCCGTCATGGGGGAAAGTGCGGCTCGCATTTCCCGCGTACGTGCACGCTTGAATTCAGGTTTCCGCTTCAAGGTCAATGAAAACGTCAAGCTGGCCATTGGTTTTTCAACCGAATTCAGCCAGGTGTCAGTGGGCAACAATGTACTGGGAGAACCCGAACCAATCTATCAGCAAGGGGATAACATCATCGAAGACGCGGTAAATGGCCGTCAACAGTTCGATGCTTCATTGGGATTATTTGCCCGCTTTTATGAAAATACCTATGCCAGTTTGAGCTTTACCAACTTGATTGCAGAGCGACTGAACAACATTGGTACCGGCGAGGGGTCAGGTAGCTTGTTCCAGCACTACGTGTTCCTGGTGGGACACAAGTTTGAATTATCGAACAACCAGCTGAGTCTGGAACCTTCGATTATGGTGCGTCAAATTAAAGACACTCCTTTCAATGTCGACATCAACCTCAAAGCTGGTATTCTGGACAACAAATTGATTGCGGGCTTGTCTTACCGCTCACTCAAAACCATCGGCGCATTGATTGGTTCGGAAATATCGGAGAGTTTCCGCTTTTTCTACACCTTTGATTTATCAATGCAAGACCTACAACAATACTCTACTGGCTCTCATGAAGTGACTTTGGCCTTTGGGTTTAAAGGACCTCAAAACCGGCCAGGAAGCCGCTACGGCAAAAGATAGTCGATTTCGGATGTGGGATTTCGGATTTCGGTTGGTGCTTCGCTTTAACTATAAGTATCTTATTTTAAAATACTTACACTTTGAGTTCAAAGTCAATTTTGTAAGCAAGGCACCAGCCGAAATCCGAAATCCGCATTCCGAAATCAAAATACCAACAAGAGGGTATTGGGATTATCTAATAAAATTTTGATATTTGTTGCTCGTTAATATCTATTCAGCAGTTTCTTCCCTCCTTTAACTGTTTGAGTAACCTTAAAAGGCTACATTCCTTTCCCCTACATTTTTTTAATTCTCCAATTGAATCGTATCGCTTGTAGTGTACCTGCATGGGTACCCTGAAAATGCGTCAAGAATATACTTAAATCGGTTTTTGGGATGGCCTCCTTCAGTTGTGAAGGGGGCTTTTTTTTTGGGAAAAAATAAAAAAATACTCTTCAGGATCACTTTGGCACGGTATTGGATTTTGATAATAAAAATTCTTAATTCGAAACCGTCAAAAACATAGTGCCATGAATGAGAGAACACCGTACATTCCAATTTTAGAAGGATGGACGAGATGGCTTCCGATCTTGATTCCGGTCCTGATGTTCTGGAGCCAAACGGTATCAGCCCAGTGTCAATTGGTGTGTAAAAGTATTTCCCCTACGGCCCCCGTTCGCATTAGTGTGGGAGCCTCTGGCGAAGTAAACATCGGGAGTGAACTGATTGTTGATGCAACCTCTACCTGTGCAGGAGCGAAAACGATTACCGTTGTTGATGAAAATGGAGAGTTTATTGCCAATGGACCCGATCCATTGAGAATCAGTGTACGTGGAAGGATTGGAAAAGTATTAACTGTACTGGTACGTGATAACGCTACGAGTTTTAACTGCTCTGGATACATACAAGTATTTGATACGCAAGCACCTGAGATCTTTTGTCGCGATACAACATTGTTTTGCGTAGCTGATACGAGTGCCAATGTACTTGGACGTCCGAGAGTAACAGACAACATCAACCGTACTGTACGCCTACGTTATGAAGACTTATTCCTGCGGGGGCGTTGTGGAAGCGATACAGCTATTTACATCCGTCGGAGCTGGATTGCCCGGGATTCTTCTGGAAATGCCGATACCTGTATTCAAAACATCGTTTTGAAAAAAATCGGTGTTGCCGATGTGAGTATCCCTGGGTTGATAAACTTACCTTGTGAT
>JAIXOO010000046.1 GCA_027486765.1 Saprospiraceae bacterium | reverse complement strand
ATGCCCGAATCAAAATCAAAGAGGTGTTTGCTGTAGGTAGTGATTTGCTGGTTGTCCATGTTCAGAATCATCACCACTCCGTTGCCAATTTTGAGGGCGGAAGCCAGCGATTCAAACAAACGACCAGGGTTGTCGGGATTGATGGTCAGGCGATCGACTACGACCTCAATGTCGTGTACCTTGTAACGGTCTACCTGCATATCGGGCACTACATCCAGCACTTCGTTGTCGACCCGGATTTTGGTGAAACCTTGTTTGCGCACCTGCTCAAACAATTCGCGGTAATGCCCCTTGCGGCCACGTACCATCGGCGCGAGCAAAGAGACTTTTTTACCCTTCAAATCCAGCAATAACCTTTCCCGCATCTGCTCCTCGCTGAAACGTTCCATTTTTTTGCCTGTGGCATAGGAATAGGCTTCGCCAACGCGGGCGTAAAGCAGGCGCAAAAAGTCGTAGATTTCGGTAATGGTGCCTACGGTAGAGCGAGGGTTCCTCCCGGTAGTTTTTTGCTCAATCGAAATAACCGGGCTCAAACCATTGATGCGTTCCACATCCGGGCGCTCCATTTCACCAATGAACTGGCGGGCGTAAGCAGAAAAGGTTTCCATGTAGCGCCGTTGTCCTTCGGCGTAGATGGTGTCAAAAGCCAATGACGACTTGCCACTGCCACTGAGGCCCGTGATGACCACCAACTTGTTGCGGGGAATCCGCACGCTGATGTCCTTGAGGTTGTGCTCGCGGGCGCCGATCACTTCGATGAAATCCAGACTATCGGTTTCCTTGGGTTGGCTTGACATGGTTTGGTTGTTTGGGTGTGGGCACCCGCGAGGGGTGTCCGTACGATCTTGTAAGGGCACCCGCGAGGGGTGCCCCTACAGGATCGTAAAAATAAAACTTAAATCAATTCTTTTCAAAAAGAAAAAACTTAAATAGATATTTTTGAAGAAAATTTGTGCAAAAACAAGCGGAAAAACGTTTGAAATTTGTACTGTAACAAGAACACGTTTTCACCCCTTCAAGTTTTGAACACATGAAACCTCATCATCGACTGTTTTTCATCAGCCTTTGTGTATTTGGCTTGCTCTTCACCAGTGTTGCTTGCAAAAATCAAGTAGAAAAAGAACCTGTTTCTGCTGAGGAGGACCCCATCGGTGCCATCGAAGACATGCTTGATGAAACCAAAGCCCTGGCCAAAGAAGAAGCCGCAGCGGTAGATGAAGAAACCCTCAAAACCCTGGAAAGTTTACGCCAGGAGCATTTTGCCGAGGGCACAGTGGGCCAAAAATTGTATCAAGCCATTGATGCGGGCAAAGACCTATCGATTGAAGTTTTTTTGTTCAAAACCCTGAATTTCCAGGTAGACAAGGCGGAGGTGCTCCCTGGAATGCAGTTGGAGCTACAACAAGTCGCGAAAATTTTAAAGGCCTTTCCACAATTCAAGATTGAAATAGGCGCCCATACCGAAGGGGTAGGCGACCTGGTCTTGAACCTTACCCTTTCACAAGACCGCGCTAGTGCAGTGGTAGATGCCTTGAGCAAAATGGGCATTGCCAAATCGCGCATGAAAGCTACAGGGTATGGCGATGAATTCCCCGTAGCTGATATAGAGATGATGGAGGGCCGGATGGCAAATGAACGGGTGGAATTGACGTTTTTGAAAAAATAGGTTTGCTTAAAACACCTGCCGCAGGCTTATTTGCATATTCCGCAACTGCGGATCCGACCAGTAAGGCCCTTCCTCCCCAGGCAGCATCAAACCTGTTTCAAATTGCTCGTTTTGTGCCCCTTTACCCAGCACATTGATGCACTGCAAGCTGAGGTAGAAACGATTGTTCCAGGGCCGCTCACTCGAACGATGCTTGAAGCGATGGGTGTAGGCAATATCGAGGCGCTGATAAATTGAAGATTGGGCTGGAGTAGGAAAACTGCTCAAATCAACCAGATTTTGTGGACTACGCACCAGGTAATGCGCGTTGACCTGGCTCAAGCCATGCTTCCATTGCAAACGAAACTGAGCGGCGTGTTTCGCTTGCCAGGGCGTTTTGAGGTCTGGGGACCACTGTTCCCAGCGATACATTATTTGGGTTTCTATTTTTTTAGCCGGATCGATTGTTCTATTCACTATGGCTTCAAGGGCGTCGCGCCGCAGCTCGGGTGCAAAACTCCGGAAAACCAACTGGCGCTTCGTACGATCCAACTGCGTAATGATTTTGTCCTGAAACCAGGTCCGATCCAACACCAATTTGAGCATCCCACCATATTGAAAAGCTAGTCCGATTTTGTGGGCTATCTCGTAAGGCTTGGCTTCCCAACGTACGGTATAGCCATCGCGCAAACGATCCAGGTGGTAGTTCAGTGGTTTGTTCAGGCGTTGGCCGGAATTGCCAAAGGCGCTGAGCAAATGTCGTCGCTGCAAACCAAAACTCCAGTTGAGCTGTGCAGCGGGCCGCCAGGCCAGATTTTGCTGGGGCCGCTGCTCCACATTCAAGTGTCCTTTGGCATTCAGGCGGTCGTTGATGCTGATGCGCCATTCACTTGATACCCGCCAGTATTGATCCCGGAGCTGCAATTGCAAGGAATCGAGGGTTTCGGTGGACTGGTCTTTTAAGTATTGCCAACTGAGTTTAAAATCAGCCTTTTTCAATTTTTGGGCATAGGTAAAAACATAGAGCTGTTGATTTTCCCGACCTTGATAGCGGTATCTTTGCCAATCCAGGTTTTGAGTATGTTGCGTTAGATAGATGTTGAAACTCAATTGATAAGATTCCTGGTATTCAGGATAATTTATGCCGAAGCTGCCTTGCCAATGTCGGGCATCCCGAATATAGCCAGGAATGGGGTTTGCACCCTGATTTTGATTGGGATCTATTGAGCTAGAGCCGCCCAAATCTTTGGTGTTTAGATAAAAACTATTGATACCAAGCACAAGCTCATCAAAATCTTTTCTAAGCTCATTAAAAGCCGTGAAACGTTGACCAGGAGCATAATCCAGGAGTTGATTGTTGTTTGAGTCTGATTTTCTTCGGATTTGCTGATCAAATTGATTAACCGCATACACCCGTAAATAACGGGGGGAATAAGTACTAAAAAAGCTACCCTCGATATTGCCAAATTGATCACTCAGCAGGGTGGCCTGTGACGGTTTTGGATGATAACCAGTATAAGGCGAATGGAAACCGATTGCTCCAAAAGCGTCAACAAAAGCACTACTAGGCAAACTGTAACGGGTAAAGGACTGTTGCACCCAGGCTTGAGGGTATTGTTCCAACAGCACTTTTTTTCCAATGCCGTCGTAGGGCAACTGAAACAAACTAATTTTATGGTCTTCCAGCCCTTGGCCCAAATAGCTCAGGATGGGTGCTCGGAAAATGTGCTGTGCCGGACTGCTAGT
>JAIXOO010000425.1 GCA_027486765.1 Saprospiraceae bacterium | reverse complement strand
GCCAGGCGGCGCGCCATCAAGGCTCCATCTTTATCCGTTACTTTTTCCAGGTGGTCGATGATGTCAAAATCGATGTTTTTGGGGATGATGTCCTCCCCTATCCCTTCGGTGATGTAGGGATAAATTTCTTTTTCATCAAACACCCGGGTTTCGTGGTATTTTTTCAGTACTGAGCCGTAAGTATCGATGCCCCAAATTTTGACATTGGGGTTTTGCTCTTTCAGGTAGCGACCGGTGCCAGAAATGGTTCCACCTGTGCCAACACCTGTGATCATGTGGGTGATTCGGCCAGCGGTTTGTTTCCAGATTTCAGGCCCCGTACTTTCGTAATGTGCCTGGCGGTTGGAGAGGTTGTCGTACTGATTGCACCAGTAGCTATTGGGAATTTCCTTGCTCAAACGAGACGCTACCGAGTAGTACGAACGGGGATCGTCCGATTCTACGTTGGTGGGGCATACGATGACCTCGGCGCCCAGGGCACGCAACAGGTCCATTTTTTCCTTGGATTGTTTATCCGTAGTGGTGAAAATACACTTGTAGCCCTTGACTGCCGCTGCAATGGCGAGCCCCATCCCGGTGTTGCCAGAGGTACATTCAATGATGGTTCCACCTAGCTTCAAATCTCCACGCGCCTCGGCGTCGAGTACCATTTTTAAGGCCATGCGGTCTTTGATGGAATGACCAGGGTTGAAGGTTTCTACTTTCATCAACACTAGGGCGGGCAGTTCCGCCACAACTTTGTGCAATTGAACCATAGGGGTATTGCCAATGGTGGAAAGGATGTTTTGGTGGAAGTCCATACCTTTATTTGTAGTATTTAATTTTTATAAAAAAGTTCGAATCCTTGGCACCCAGTAGCTTTGCAGTATTGGGGGAAAGGATTGCCACAACGTTGGTAGAATAGGCAGTGGCGGGAATTTTACCCAACACTTCTGCATAAACGGTTCTTTTAGTCACTGGGTTGTGTAGTTCGATGATTGAACCTTTGGCGGCTTTGTCGTGCAAGGCGTAATAATTCCGGGCTGCGGGTGCTTCTTTTTGCCATACCGCAATGCCCTGCTGGGCCGTGGCTTTTTTCTTCTTGTCTTCAGCGTAGGCATCAAATGTCTTTTTGAGATCCGCTACTTTTTTTAACGAAGGAGGTAAAGCCGGTCGGGATTGCCATTCCGCCGGGATTGCCTGCGGGCTCACCCAGCCAATGTGGATCAGTTGACCAGGTTGCAAAGTGCCCTGTTTTAGTTTTGCGCGGGCTTTAATCGTGTCTTCAGGCATACGAAAATAAACCTTGCTCAGTCGGAAGAGATTGTCCCCCTTTTTTACTCGATAATACACTGGAGTGTAAATCCGAGGATTGAATTTGGGCACCCGATAGCGGATGATTGCCCGGTTAGGGATCACTACTTTGATGCTTTGATTGGGGTTTACCACATCAAAATTCAGGCTTGGATTGAGGTGGCGCAGGTCATCCATCTTTAACCCGTAGAACTTCGCCAGCGAAAAAATTGTTTGTCCTTTGACAATCTTATGTTCAAATATTTTTTCTTCGCTGCCGCTGATGCTCAAGACAATGGTATCTCTCGGGGTTAAATAACGCAGGCTATCCCCGGTTGCAAAAAGGTAGCCGGGCAACAAGAGCAATAAGATTTTCCACATAGTTTTCAGTATGTTTGGAGTTTAATAAATCACCATTTTTACAGGCTTGTAAACCCTTGCAAAGGTATGAAAACTCTTGGTATTATCCCGGCTCGATATGCGTCAACCCGCTTCCCAGGCAAACCTCTGGCGGATCTCAACGGTAAATCGCTCATCCAGCGCGTGTACGAAAGGGTCGTAGCTGCACCTGCCCTGGATGAAGTGGTAGTAGCAACCGATGATCAACGGATTTTTGATCATGTACTGGCGTTTGGGGGCAGGGTACACATGACCAGTGAAACCCACCAAAGCGGTACCGACCGCTGCGCAGAAGTAGCCCTTTCTTTTCCCGATTGTGAGGTAGTGCTCAATATCCAAGGGGATGAACCCTTTTTAGACTACGAGCAAATTGAAAAAGTAGCCAATCCGCTGCGGAGGGGACTGGCGCAAATTGCAACCCTGGCCATGCCCATACGCGACGAAGCGGAATTGTTCAATCCCAATGTGGTCAAAGTGGTATTTAATGCTCAAAAACTGGCACTGTACTTTAGCCGCAGCACCATTCCTTACCTGCGCAACTTTCCTAAGGAAGAATGGCTGGCCCAGGGCGCTCATTATCGGCACATTGGTCTTTATGGTTATTTGCGTTCCACTTTATTGGAAATCGCTCCACTTCCCATGGCGGAATTGGAAAAACTGGAAGCTTTGGAGCAATTGCGCTGGTTGTACCATGGCAAATCCATCTATGTAGAACTGACTGATCAAGCCATCGTGGGGGTAGATACGCCGGAAGATTTAGAGAAAGCCAAAACCTTTTTAAGTCTTTAGCTTGCTCAGCTTTCGCAGAAGCTAACCCAATGTTAACTCAAAGTTAATTTTTTGTAAATTCAATGTAAAAACGTATCTTTGCAGTTCGGGATAACGTATTCATCTTTTGACACCCGGATTTTACGCAATGAAGATATACCTTAAAACTCCTGAATTTGATCAGGAAAAATTGATTCGCAGCTATTTGCATCCAGACAAGGGCTTGTTTTTCTACTTTCGCCACATGTGTATGCGCATGCAAGCCCATTTTACGACCCTGATTCCACACGATAAAATTCCCAAGGTGTTCATCCACGGGAACCCCCATACCGAAAACTACCTGATTACTGACCAGGGCGCAGGTATGGCGGATTTCGACCGTTCAAGGATTGGAGCGTACGCCTGGGATATTACCCGTTTTTTGTGCTCTCTCTCCCTCAAACGTGCAGACACTGGTGCGCCCTTTTTAAACGCCACGGTATTGGAATATTTTCGAGAGGGCTACTTGCGTGGTTTTGAGGTACATAAGACACCTTACAAGGAAGCATCAAAATCAACTGACAGGGCCAATTTTGACGTTTGGTACAACTCCACCCGTGAATACCTGGATGCAGAAGTCAAATGGGCCAAAGAAATGCGTAAAACGCCCTTGAGTGTCGACAACAAGGTCTTGGTCAAAATACTGGAGGGCTACCTCAAAAGCCGTAAAGAGGAAAATCTACTCAAGGAATATGAGATAGAAGAGGCAGGCAAAGCCAAAGGCACCTTTGGTAACAAGCGGATTTTGGTGGTTTTGCGTCCGAAAAAAAGCCAGGTAAAGGATAAAATTCTACTGGAACTCAAAACCGTTTATGAAGACCCTGATACGGAACATTATTACAACCCCTTCAAACATCATGGCTTGCGCATGATCAAAGCTTCGGAATTGTATGCCCCTCAGGTGGAACAAGGCTTAGGTTATACCACCTACAAAGGACAAGAATACTGGGGGCGCCAGATTCCCCACCGCAGCGCCAAAATTAAAGACGCACTCAATGAATTTGAACAAGTAGACATTGCATACTCCGTTGCT
Organism: Saprospiraceae bacterium; assembly: GCA_027486765.1. GTDB lineage: Bacteria > Bacteroidota > Bacteroidia > Chitinophagales > Saprospiraceae > Haliscomenobacter. The sequence continues at coordinate 12,956 of JAIXOO010000425.1, read as the reverse complement.
ACCCAATTGGGGCGGGCGCATCGCAAATCACTACAAAAGGACCTGAAACCGGATGCGTTGTTGAAGCATTTCCAACAGCATTATGATTTGTTCATCGCCTTGGGCATGCAGATGAACCAGGAGTTGATTCTGGGGCATCAGAAATATGTGGAGCTGTACCACAACAAATACAGTCCGAGCCAATTGATCGAAGATCCTGGTTTGGGGCTAGAGTTGGTATAATCTAAGAAATTGAGTCCAGGAATTTACATGGTTTTGGCGCTGGGGGTTGTTCTGGCATCGATTGTATCTGCCCTATTTGGTTTAGCAGGTGGAACCCTTGTCTTTGCACTACTGAGCTGGGGATTAGACGCCAAACAAGCCATTCCCTTACACAGTGCAGTGCAGGTGGTGGGCAATCTAGCCCGTTTCACGGCCTTTTGGCGTTTCATCCAATGGCGGGTTGTGGGCTATTTTTCCATTTTACTCTTACCTGGTGCCTGGCTGGGCGGTTTATTGTTCAATTATTTTGATCCAATCCTATTGGAGTTTTTAGTAGGTACATTTATCCTGATCAGTGTTTTTATTCCTGAAGGCAAAATGCCCGCCACACGGCCCTGGACGTTTGTTGTGCTGGGTTTTTTGTCCAGTTTTTTAGGGATGATTGTAGCTGTTACCGGACCCTTTATCGCTTCTTTTTTTGTGCTCAACAACATTGCCAAAGAAGAATTGATCGCCACCAAATCGGTATGCCAGGCCTTGACGCAGATCGTCAAAACTGGAGTGTTTTTGATTTCCGTAGGTTTTGATTTTGGGCAGTACCAATGGCTGTTGTTGATCTTATGTACCGCCACCATCCTTGGCACCTTTATTGGTCGGTGGCTGATGGAAAAAATCTCTCAGCAGCGTTTCAACCAATGGAATCGCATCTTGCTAACCATCATTGCATTGGGCATGTGGCTGGACGCATTTAGGCATTGGGTGAATTAGAAACGATGAGGGTTAGTCCATCTTGATGTGGTTCTTTTCGATGAAGTCCTTGAAAGATTTGCGATAAGAATCACTGATTGGGAGCAAGGCGCTGCCAACCTTTACTTTTTCCTTATGGATGGAGTCCAGCCATTCTAGGGCTACAATGTAGGAGTTGTGAATGCGGATAAACTGGCTTTCTGGCAATTGCTCTTCCATCGCTTTCAGCCTTTGTAAGGTGACAATGCGCTGCTGAGGGGTATGGATCGCCACATAGTCTTTCATTCCCTCCACGTACATGATTTCACTCAATTTCACCTTAACCAGCTTGGTCCCATCTTTTACGAAGATATACGCAGGCCCGGGCTCCGCTGCTAAAGTTGTTGATGAGGTTTGGGTTTGTTCAGAGGGCAATTGTTGCGTTGCGATGCCCTGCATCCTTTGGTTGATTTTTTCCATCGCCTTCAAAAAGCGCTCCAGTGTGATGGGTTTCAACAAATAATCCACCACATCCAGGTCATAACTTTCCAATGCATATTCAGAATAGGCCGTGGTAAGGATTACCCAAGGCTTTTTTTGCAAAATTTTCAACAAAGTAAGCCCGGTAATTTCCGGCATCTGAATGTCCAAAAACAACAAATCGACCGGGTTATCCCGCAAAAAATCCAAGGCTTCCATCGGACCTGAACAAGTACGCAAAAGCTTGAGGTAGGGCACTTTTTGAACATAATCACTGAGCAGTTTTCGCGCGAGTGGTTCATCGTCTACAATCAAGCAATTCAGCGTAGTATTCATGACAAATCCAATTTAAGTTGTACAAAATAACTGTCCATACGATCTTCCTCGATCAGTTCATACTTAGCGGGGTAGCTCAATTCTAATCGGCGGCGAACATTTTGCAGGCCAATGCCCGATTTTTCGCTGTTGGTTTCAGCTGGCAATTTGCTGTTTTCTACAATATAAGTACAAGAATTCCGGTCAATTTTAAGACTGATGTTTACCCAAGCATTGGAGTTGTTGTTCCCCACGCCATGTTTGAAGGCATTTTCCAGAAAGGTAATCAAAATCAGTGGGGTAATCAATACTTGTTCGGGGTTCCCTTCTACATCAAATTTGATCGGAATTTGATCGTTGAGGCGCAAATTCTCCAGGCTGATGTAGTTCTGCATGTACTCTAATTCCTTGTTCATCGGCACCCGCTGGTGATTCGAATCGTAAATCATGTAGCGCATCATTTGTGACAATTTGGCAATCACCTCCGTAGTATTCGGAGATTGGGTATAAGCCAGATAGTACAAATTATTAAGGGTATTGAACAAAAAATGCGGGTTGATCTGAGCTTTAAGGAAGCGCAACTCGGCACTGAGGTTTTCATTGACCATTTCTCGCTTGCTCGCTTCCAATTGAAACCAGTCCTCTAAAAACTTGAGCATGGCAATGAAAGATGCGATAAAAATGGCAGACATCGAAACGGTGATGGCGAAACGATTGCTGTAAGCGAAACGAACTTGGTGGGTATATCCATCCACTAGATATCGTTTGAAAATCAAAAAAATCCAGGTAGCAACCACCACCGTCAGCAACAATTCCAGGGCAAATTTCCACCATTTTTTATGCTTGAAAAAACGGGGCAAAAAGAGAAAATAATTGGAGTAAGCTACCGACATTAAATAAGCTACCTGTAAAAGCGCATTATTAATGATACCCAACCAAGTCTCATGCACATCTTTGTGATCCCTTAATTGGTAACAAAAGGTAAAAAAATAAAAACACCAGAAGCAGAAATGGATCAAAAAGACCCGCTGCTTTTGTATGAAGTTTTGCATTAGTTTCGCGTTTCCATATTCACCAAAATACTTTCAAAATTACAATTAATCATGGTGTAAAAGTGGATATTTGATAGAAACCAGCTTGTCTACTCTGCAAAAAGGGGTGATCACTTGACCATTTTGGCAAACTAATAGATGCTTCGGGTTGTATTTTTAGGTACTTAGCTAGTATCCAGTTTGTTTTTAAATGTAAGAAAGATTGTTTAAATCACGGTAAATTCTTGTTTTCATTAAAATAATTAATGCCTCAACACGTTACTTTCGTAAAGAATCGTAGTCTGAATTAGTACTTTGCTTTAAGGATAGTCATCAATAAATACACATAAATTATTAGTTGCCATGAACTTAAAAACACCCATGTTGACGCTATTTGTCACTGCACTTTACTTGAATCTACCTGCACAAGAAACCTCAATCAAATGGGGAAAAATTCCGGATGAAGAGCTAAAAATGACCACTTACGCCCTGGATACCTCCGCAGCTGCAGTGGTGCTGGCCGATATTGGCTATTTCACCTACGACTTACGCGCTCCAGATCAGTTGACCGAATTGAATGTACACCGCCGCATCAAAATTTTAAAACGCAGCGGATTTAGTGAGGGAGACATAGAGATTCCTTTTTACAGCAAAGACCGCTATCAGGATATCGTCCAACTCAAAGCCCAAATCTTCAACCCCGACGGCAGCAAACGAAGTATTGAGAAAAAGGATTTTTTTGAGGAAAAAACTGCGGAAGGCTATACCACCAAAAAATTCACTTTTCCTGAAATTCAGGTAGGCAGTATCATCGAGTACTCTTACGTCATACAAACCAAGGATTGGGTTCGCATTCCTACCTGGTATTTCCAGACCGATATTCCGGTGCGCTTGAGTGAGTACGTGCTGAATATCCCGGAATTTTTGGAGTTTGTGATCATTGTGCGTGGAAGTGAGCTCGACCGCAATGAACAATCGCTCGAAAGTGGCATCGGCATCAGGAACCGCAAATACATTCTAGCCGTCATGGATGCCCCAGCGCTGAAAGAAGAAGCTTTTATCACTACCATGACCGATTATACAGCCCATGTCATTTTTCAAATCAGTGGCACAGTGCAAAATGGGGTCCGGGAACCTTACCTTAGCGATTGGAAAACGGTGGCCAAAGATCTTCTGGAGTCCGAAAATTTCGGCAAACGCATCGATCGCAAGGTCAACTTCAATGACGCCTACGACAAAGTAGCCCCCTTGGTGGCGAACGCTAAAACACCCGAGGAAAAGATCAAAACCATTTACCACTTTGTGCTCGATCACATCAAATGGGACGGAACGAACGGCATCTATCAAACTGAACCTTTGAATAAAGTATTTGAACTCAAAAAAGGAGATGCCGCAGGTGTAAACCTCATGCTCATCGCCCTGCTCAAAGCATACGGATTTGACGCCAAACCCTTCCTCGTAAGTACCCGTGGACACGGTCAACCAATCGAATTGTACCCCATCCGCAGCCAATTCAATTATGTGTTGGCGTACCTCAAACACAACGATAAAGTCCAATTATTGGATGCAACGCATCGCCAACGCCCCATGGGATTGCCTGCAACAAGTGCACTCAACAATAAGGGCTGGATCGTGGACGCCGAACCAGAATGGCTGGAGATCGTACCAGGACGCTCAAGTTCGACCCGTATGTTCAACATCACGCTGAACGAAGAAGGCAAAGCCGTAGGGAAAATAGTTTCTGCATACGACGGCTATGCAGCCCTGGAAGTCCGGGAAGAATTGACCAAAAAAGATGATCCACAAAGTAGCAATGAAGCTCCCGAGGAAGATAAAGACGAAGAGGTATCCGCTACCCTTGCCAATATTGAATACGATTCGGTGACCATCAAAAACCTGGATGACATTTACAAAACCCTGGCCTACAATGCCAAAGTGGTTATTCCTGACGGTGGTACTGTCAACGGCGATTTTATTTACCTCAACCCGGTATTGCATCCAGCTTTTGATGAAAATCCCTTTAAACAAACGGTGCGGGAATACCCGGTCGACATCCCCTACCCACTGTCCCACCGCTATATACTGAACCTGACCATCCCTGAAGGTTATGCCATTGAACAAATGCCGGAACAAGTCAGCTTGTCGCTACCTGAAAATGGGGGGAAATTCACCTTTTTGGTCAGCAAACTAGCCGGAACAAGTCGTACGTTCCAAATCAACAGTACCATTCAAATCAATCAGGTACATTTTGAACCAGAAGAATACCCCGCCATCAAAAAGTTTTTTGACCTGATCATCGAAAAGCAACAAGAACAATTGGTGCTCAAAAAAATCTAATCCCATGAAAATTAAATTCATTACTTTATTGATCTGCTTGCTTTGGGCAGGCTCACTGCATGCTCAAATTGACTTAGCCCCAACCTCCGTCGATTCCCTGCTTCCCAATGCCAAGGAAATTGTGAGGGTAGACCGGATTAAAATCAGGCTCAATTCAGCTGCGGAAGGTCTTTATTCCCACCGTAAAGTGGTGACTGTATTGAACAACAATAGTACAGCCAACACCATTTACATTGGGTACGACCCCGAAACGCCAATTACCCAACTTAGAGCCAATTTGTACGATAAAAATCGCCAGCTGATCCGCAAAATCAAGAAAGAAGAGTTTGAGGACTACGCTGCCGTAAGTAGTTTTTCCATCTATGAGGACGATCGAGTGAAAGTTTTGACGCTCAATCACACAGATTTCCCTTTTACGATAGAGTGGGAATACGAACAAAAATTAAAAGGAATCACCCTCGCGATAATGCCCGATTGGGACATTCAGGACTATGGTACGGCAGTGGAGTTGGGCGAATTGAGCGTAGAGGTGCCTTTAAACACCCAATTGCACCACCGCAGTGTAAACATTCAGCTCAAACCAGAGGTAAGCACCCTCAAGGATGGCTACCAGCAATACGTGTGGAAAGTCCGGCATTTGAAGGCTGTCAAGGAAGAACCCTATGCGCCGCACTACGAACAAGTTTTGCCACAAGTCCAATTGGCCATTAATAACTTCCAGGTTGCTGGTTATACTGGCAGTATGAGCACCTGGAAGGAGTTTGGAAAGTTCAAGGCGGCTTTATACAAAGACCGTGATGAGTTACCCGTCGAGCTAAAAAACGAATTGAATGCCCTTTTGAACGGCGCAAAAAGTGATCTTGAAAAAGTAGAGCGTTTGTACCGATACATGCAAGGAAAAATGCGTTATGTGAGTGTGCAGTTGGGCATTGGTGGTTGGCAACCTTTTACAGCTGAATACGTGCACCGCAACAAGTACGGCGACTGTAAAGCATTGACCAATTTCATGAAGTCCATTTTAAATTACGCGAATATCAAGGCTTATCCAGTTTCTATTCAAAATACGGATGAGGCTCCATTTGTGATTGATGAGAATTTTGTTAGCGACGCTAGTTTTAATCACATCATATTGTACATTCCTGCTGAAAAAATCTGGTTAGAGTGCACTTCCTCCGATTATCCGCCCAATTATTTAGGTGAAAGCAATTCTGATCGTCAAGTATTGATGCTTACGGAAGAAGGAGGTCAATTATTGCGCACCCCTGCATTGACAAGCAAGGACAATCGAGAGTACTGGAAAGCCGAATTTCGGTTTGAACCAGAAGGGAAAATTGAAAACACTGCCCATGCTGATTTTTACGGCGCCAATCACGAGTTGTATCGCGCCTTAAAAGAAAGTTTGGCGGCAAAAGAGCGCAAAGAATGGTTGGAGGAAAACCTCAATCTGGCTCTGGAGTCTCTGGATAGTTTACAAGTCAACTACCAAAAAGACCGGCCCGAGGCTTCTTTGTCTTTTCATGCTGCGCTCAGCAGGATGGGCAGTCGCTCGGGCAAACGTTGGTTTGTGCCCTTCAATCCACTCAATCCGTTGACCAAGGCGCCAGCGAAAGCCGAAAATCGCCTGCAAAGAGTGGTCAATCGCAAGGCTTATGTGCAGGAATCCGACTTGAGTTTTACGTTGCCAGCGGGCTACAAGGTGGAGAGCTTGCCTTTTTCGGAGAAAAAACTGGAAAGCCCCTTTGGCCAATACGAAGTAAAAGTGCAACAGACAGGTGATAAAATCCTCGTCAAACGCCGCTTACAAATCGAAGCAGTCGACCTCCCCGCCACGGAATATACTGCCTTTGGCAATTTTTATCGGGAAGTAGCCAAGTGGGATGGGGCGAAGATGGTGCTTATAAGTGAAAAGTGAAAAGTGAAAAGTGAAAAGTGAAAAAAATATATCAAACGGTGAAATCCAAATGGTGTACCTATTTTTCACTTTTCACTTTTCACTTTTCACTCCATTAAGGGATCACCTTCGGTGCCGGAGCCAAATCTCCAGCCACCAAAATCCGTTGAACGCCTTTCTTTTTACCGACCGTTTTGGCGGCCAATTCTACAGCTTTTTCCACGTTGACGATGCCGCCACTTTTGCTGAGTGTGCTAAAGTCTACCTTTTCATCTTCCGTACCAGGCTTGATCACCTTGCGGTTTTGTTTGACTGAAGAAGCAATCAAGACCTCTTTAATCTGATCAGCAGCAAGGTCAGGAAAATAAGAGCGGAGGATTGCCGCAACCCCTGCTACCATCGGCGCAGCCATACTGGTGCCCTGGAGGTTTTCGTATGTATTTTCAGGCGTAGTGGCGTAAATTTCTGCACCTGGGGCAAATACATCAACGTATTCGGGATTGTAGTTGGAAAACTCCGCTGCCATGTTTTCACCCAAGTCTGCGTTCAAGGCCCCTACCTCAACCCAGTTGGTCGCTGATTTTTTGCCAGGTTTGCCTTTTTTCTCAAAATGGTCGTTGGGGTAGTTGTTGGTTAAATCCAGGTTTTTACCATCGTTACCCGCCGCGTGGATGAGCAGCACGTCTTTTTCCATGGCGTATTTCACTGCTGCGTCAACTGCTGGCTTGTTCGGAGAATATCCCTTACCGAAGCTCATGTTGATTACGGTAGCTCCATTATCAACGGCGTAACGAATGGCGTTGGCCACGTCTTTGTCGCGCTCGTCGCCATCAGGCACAGTGCGAACGGACATGATGCGGACGTTATCTGCTACTCCGTCCATACCGATGTTGTTGCCACGTTTGGCACCGATGATGCCTGCAACGTGAGTGCCGTGCTTGGAATCAGGACCTTTCACGTCGTTGTTGCCATAAAAACGCTCATTGACATCGGCGTAGTTGTCACCTACAATGGTACGGGGATCGTAATCTGGATTGTAGTTGTAATTCAACTGGCCGTAGTAGTGGTCGTAAGCTTCCAGGATTTGGGCAGCCATACTTTTGAACGTCTCGCCAGCTTCGATACCCTGGACAAAAATCCCTTTGATGCCATTCAAGCGTTGGTCGGTGGTTTTGAATTTTTTAAGGTCATTGAGCGAAGGGTTGTCTGTTCCCAAACCTTTCACCAACTGATCGTACATTTCTTTGACCATGGCAAACTGTTTAAGGTTGCCTTCCGCACCCTGGCGGCCTTTTTCCACTATGCCTTTGTATTCTTCGTATTTGGCGTACTCAATTTTATCCTTTTTGCTCAAAGTCGCCGGGTCTTTGCCTTCGAATTTCTTTTTCAAGGTCGCGTAAAGGCGGGTTACTTCGAGGTTGTCGTGTACCACATTTTCGCCCTTGGCATTGCCCAGGAAGCTCCAGCCGTTGATGTCGTCGATGTAGCCATTTTTATCGTCATCGATGCCATTGTTAGGGATTTCGTCTTCGTTGACCCACATCACATCTTTCAGGTCCTCGTGCTTGTAATCGACACCGGAATCAATCACGGCTACAACCACAGTTTTGCCTTTTTTGGTTTTGGGCAAACGTTTGTAGATCGATTCAGTGGCCATACCTGGTACGCCGTCTTTGGAAGGATCCAAGTGGAACCAGTTTTGTGGCGCTTGAGCCATCAAGTTGCTAGCCATCATTCCAATCAGGAATGCTACAATTGTGCAAAATTTGCGCTTCATTTCAAGATTTATTTGATCAAAATAGAAAAAAACAAAAATAGACCATCCGCAGGGTATTCAAAGACCAAAGCAAATTATATCTTTCGCGTTGAACTGAATTTGCATGATGTTACTTCTTTTTTACCTGCGGTTCTGCTTTCGTTGCTTGCGCTTTTATTTCCAAGCCGCTACTAAATACGATGTTCATTCGCCTTTTGTTGCCGACTTTGTGGATTATATTGTGGAAGATGAGCGTGTTTTTTACGCTTTCCCTTTCATTGAACGCATGCGTGCCCGCCTCAATCGCAACAATTTCCCACTGGAAATCGTTGACTTCGGCGCTGGCTCAAAAGCCAATCGTTCTAAAGTACGCAGCGTGCGCAATGTCGCTCGGTACAGCGCAGTATCTGAAGCGACTGGCCAACAATTGTTCCGTCTGGTCGCTCATTACAAACCCAAACAGATCGTAGAACTGGGCACCTCTTTAGGCATGTCCACGATGTATATGGCTGCAGCTGCCCCTAATGGACAGGTCACCACGCTGGAAGGTTGCCCCGATGTGGCCGATGTTGCACAAATGAACTTCCAAAGGCTCGAATTTTCGAACATTTCACTCCTTTTGGGGGATTTTCAAAAAACCTTCCCAGAAGCCTTAAGTAAAATAGAGCAATTGGATTTTTTGTTCATTGATGGGGATCATCGCGCCGGAAGGGCCGAGCAATACTTTGAATGGGCTTTACCCAAAATCCATGCCAAATCGGTGATTGTGTTTGCGGATATCCATTGGTCAAAGGAGATGGAAGGCTGCTGGGAGAAAGTAAGGCGACATCCACAAGTGAAGTTGTCGATTGATTTGTTGCAGATCGGGGTATTGTTTTTTGATGATGCCATTCGGGAGGAGCAGCATTTGAGTTTGGTGAAATGGAAGTGGAAGTTTTGGAGATTGGGGGTGTTTGGGAAGAGGTAAGCGGCTAATTGCCTAATACCTACCTCAACCTCCGCCCCACAAACTTCTCCCGAATCACATCCTGCACCTCCTTATCCTCAATTTTACTCTCCAACCAGGAAATAATATCGAGGTACATAAAGGGCCGACGTTCAAATGGATCATTTTCCAGCTTGATCAGCTTGTCGCGCAGCGAGATGAACTCGTTGCGCAATTCCTGCTCGCGCATACGCGGGATGCGCCGCAAGAAGCGGAACACTTCCCGGTGCACCGCCCCGATGTCCTCCATTTTGGACAAAAAGCGGTAAACTGATTTCACCTGGTATTCCACCAACTGCGCATTGCCCATTTCAAAGTGTGCAATCAAGTTGAGGATGCGCGCAAAAACCTGAATGTCGGCACGGTAATCCGGGTTCTTTTGGTTGATGATCAGGTTGAGGTAAGTGATGGCATTGTCGTTGTCGCCACTGCCGAAATATAGACAGGCAATCCGGTAATAAAACACCAGAATGCGGTGATGATCCCAGTTGTAGCGATCACTTTCAATGATCTCCATCAGCTCGGGGATCAAGGCAATGCCCTCGCTGAAAGTCCCTTCAATGAAGTGTTTCTGGATGGAGTGAATGTACTTGAACAAAAAGAACAGGCCCTCAATGTTGTTGTCGTCGGCCATGTCAAAACGCTCGGGGAAGCGAATCAAATCGTCAAAAACCTCGGCGTACCGATTGTAATGCAACATGTTGTACAAGGTACTCAACAAGTTGTGCAGCCCCTTGAGGTAAAGCGGCGTATGCAATTCCAGCATTTCCGGCTCCTCCTTGTACAAATCAACCCAACGCTGGGCATAGCGGTAGCAAGAAGTGAATTCCTGGTTCATGTGATAATACCACATGTGCGCCTGGTTGTAGTACACCTTGCCCATAAAATCCAGGCTTTTGTAATCCGCATTGGGCAATTTGGACCGAAAAAACTGTTTTACATCCTGGGCATCCTTTTCGTTGCGCACATAACCCACTTTCAAGTACAATCCGTACAACTGTAGCGCCAGGTTAGAAAAAGCATGGGTTTGTTCAATGATGCGGGTCAGGTCCAAGGTCTCGGCCGCCAATGAATCAGCTCTGCCTTCGATACTTCGGGTAATGTATTGTCCTTCGATGTGTTTTTCAAATTCCAGGATTTCCAGAGCCAAGGCGTGGTAGTTGCCTGTTTTAGCACGCCCTTTGGCCTTTTCCAACATATCCAGCGACTGGCGGTACAAACCCTTGTTGTAGAGCACCCGCGCATAATCGACCATTTCACGGATTTGAATGTCGTTGGCATTTTTGGTACTCAGTAGCCGCAAACTGGTCAGTAGTTGCTTGTACAAATGCGCTTTGAGGTTGGAGAGTTGGCTCTTTTTAACTTCGGGGATTTTTTTCAGAATAACATCCTCTTCGTACTCGCCACGTTTCTCCAAAAAATCAAAAAGTTGCAGAAACAGAATGTCTTCGGAAGACTGATTTCGTTTCACAAACAAGCGAAAATGCCTTTTTTCGGCCCGCGTAAGGGAGCGGATCAACGCCACAAGGTCATCAGTTTTTTGTTTAGGCATTGTAGATTCGATTTTATTAATCGATTAAGCGTCAACAACTTTCGGAATACAATGTTGTTTACCGACTTGTACTAATTTTTGATTTTGATTTTAAGCCGCTTAAGCAACAAAATATCTTTGAAGACAGCAAACATACAAAATCCGCACTAATGAGCAGCAACAGGATTTACATATTTGATACCACCTTAAGGGATGGGGAACAGGTTCCAGGGTGTAAGTTGAACACCGAACAGAAAATTGAGTTGGCATTGGCCCTGGAAAAACTAGGCGTTGATGTGATCGAGGCGGGTTTTCCCATTTCCAGTCCCGGCGACTTTGCATCGGTGGAAGCCGTTTGTAAAGCCGTGAAAGACCCCATTGTTTGTGGGCTTTCCCGATCGGTGGAAAAAGACATCAAAACTGCCGCTGAGGCTCTGAAATACGCCAAACGCCCCCGCATCCACACGGGCATTGGTACTTCAGACTCACACATCCTCCACAAATTTAAAGCAACCCGTGAGGAAATCATCGAACGCGCCGTTGCCGCTGTAAAATACGCTAAATCCTTCGTTGAGGATGTAGAATTTTACGCGGAAGATGCTGGACGTACCGACAATGAGTACCTAGCCAGGGTAATCGAAGCAGTAGTGGCTGCCGGTGCCACGGTTTTGAATATTCCAGACACCACAGGTTATTGCCTGCCAGAGGAGTATGGCCTCAAAATCAAGTACCTCTACGAGAACGTAAAAGGGATCCACAAGTGTACCCTATCCACCCATTGTCACAACGACCTGGGGCTGGCTACAGCCAACTCGATTGCTGGGGTACAAAACGGGGCTAGGCAGGTCGAATGTACGATCAATGGAATTGGCGAACGCGCTGGCAACACTTCCCTCGAAGAAGTAGTGATGATTTTGCGTCAACACCCTTATCTGGGCTTCACCACGGGCATCAACTCCAAGTTATTGAACCCTACCAGCCAATTGGTCAGCGATCGCATGGGCATGCCCGTACAGCCGAATAAGGCCATTGTAGGTGCCAATGCTTTTGCTCACTCTTCCGGTATTCACCAGGATGGAGTGATCAAGCAGCGTGAAACCTACGAAATCATCGATCCGCTGGAAGTAGGTGTGGATCAGTCCAAAATTGTGTTGACCGCCCGCAGTGGTCGCGCCGCCCTAGCTTTCCGTGCCAAAGAAATTGGTACCAACCTGACCAAAGACGAACTAGACGTCACCTACGGCAAGTTTTTGGAATGGGCTGACCGCAAAAAAGAGATCGACGACAACGATCTGGTGCACATTATTGCCGAAGCCAAAGAAATGGCAACAGTTATTTAACTAAATATTACCAAAATTTTACTTTGCCTTAAGACGCATTGTCAGCTTTTCATTCGTTCTTTAGGAAAGAAAAAGGTTTCCCATTTTGGTGTTGCCAAAAAGGAAACCTTTTTCTATTTTATTACGTCTAATGAAAAGGTTTAGGAGGTTGAGAAGGTTTAAGGAGGTTTAGGCTACCGCAGCGGTGTGGACAAAAACTTTGTCAAAGTCGCTCGCGGTAGCCTAAACCTCCTTAAACCTCCCTCAACCTCCTCAACCTTTCTTCAGTCCTTTTTACTGACAAATTATAGCGTATCCCATGGAAAAGAAAATTGCCATACTTCCCGGCGATGGCATCGGCCCGGAAGTAGTTGAACAAGGCGT